>JABRVU010000302.1:0-3563 GCA_039961895.1 Phycisphaerae bacterium
CCGGTTCGACCCCCCCATCGGCGGATGGACCGTCGGGAGCATCCGCTCCCGGACCGGACACCGGCTCGGTCCCACAGGACGGGAAGGCGATGGCCACGATACCGTAGGTGGTGGTCAGCGCTGCGCCGATAGGGGCGGGTTTGGGGTCGGTGGTTGCATCGGCGGGATCGGGCAGGGCCCACAGCAGGATGCGGTTCGCGCAGGCCGTCGCCAGCAGGGCCGGGGCGGCGCCGGCGGCCCGGTCGCGCACCGCGATGTGCGTCGGCAGCGAGGCCGTCGCGGCGTCCTGCAACCGCGTCGCGTCGGCCGGCGGTTCGCAGAGGGCCATCCGCCGGCCCTGGGAAATCGACCACACGCTCGCCCGCCCGCCGGCCTGCCCGACCGCGAGCAGACGCTCGGCTCGACAGAACTCCATCTCGCCGACGTCCTGCCCGGCGTCGAATCGCCCCACGAGCGCGGAGGTGACCAGGTCATAGACGACCACCAGCCCGGCACGGTCGGCGGCGGCCAGCAACCGGCCGGTCGGGCTGAAGCGGACGCGGGCGTCGTCGGATGGAAGCGGACCGATGTCCACCGGTTTGAACGCCGGATCAAGCGGCGCCTCGACGCGCAGCCGACGGCCCGGGTAACGCACCGCAAGCAGCCGTCCGTCAGGCGAGAGGCCCGCGAGCCCGGTCGAGCCATCGGGAAGGGGACGCTCCAGGATGGGCTGTCCGTCGGCGGTGTTGCGAAGTCGGAGTCGGCCCTCGCCTGATTCCAGCAGCATGGTGCCATCCTCGCTGAGGCGCCACTGTTCCACCGAAGCCCGCATGGTGAAAGACGCGATCGCGTTCGAGGGATCGGCCGGGTCGATCAGCGACCACGTTCGCCGGCCGGACTCCTGGCTGAGCACGGCGATTTTCGGGCCGCGGGCCAGCTTGAGCTGGTCCAGCCCAACCGGAAGGACCGGCAGCGGCGCGCAGCGCGGATGGAGCCCGGGATTCTGCGGATCGCCTAAGTCCCAGACGCTGAGGCGGCGCGGCGGACCGAGGCTCTCGGCCAAGGCGAAGCGCCCGCTCGGATCCAGCCCCACGCGGGCCAGGTCCGGGGGAGGACCGGCCAGCCGCCAGATCCGCTCGCCGGTCTGGAGATCCCACACCGAAAGGGCCGGCAAGTCCGCCTCCGCGCTTAGCGCGGCTTCCGCGCAGAGCATGCGTCGGGCTTGGGCGTCGGTCTTTACGGCCAGACGATCGGCATCCGCCGGGTCAGCCGACAGGGCACTGTCGGAGCCGGCGAACCGCGCGTGAACGGCCGCGCTCAACGACGTCGGCCGGGCGGACGGCAGAAGGCTGGAAAGCGACACGTCGTTGTCGTCCCACCAGATCAGCGTCCGGCCGTCGCCGGCGAAGAAGCCGTCGCGCCCGGCCCGCTCGAACGAACGGGTATGCGGCGGAACCAGATCGAGCAGGGCGATCGAACGCAGATAGGGCGGCGAACTCTCCCGCGACGTACCCACGACCAGCAGCCATTCCCCGTCGGGGCTGAACCGTATGTAGGCCGGCGCCGCCCGCAGGCGGATGCCCGTATCGGCCCCGGCGGCCGGGATGGTCTGAAGCTCATAGGTGGCCGTGTCCCGGATCACCACTTCGCCGCGGGAATCGGCGATGGCCAGCCGCTTGCCGTCGGGTGAAAAGGCCAGGCCGCTGATCGTGGTGTGTCCGAAGGGCGGGGAGGCGCCGCCCTCCAGCCGGACGATTTCAAGCTGATCGTTTCGGATCAGCCGGGCAAGCCGCCGGCCGTCGGGGCTCAACTCCACCACCGATGCCGATTGGCCGCTGTAGAGCAACGTCGCGGGCATGCCGGTCTCGAAGCGATAAACGCCGACTCGGTAGACCGGCGGGCCCGGCACGGGCGGCGGAGGGGCCGGCGTCATCACGGCCACGATGAAGCCCTCCGTGCCCGCCGCGGCGCGGACGTGAGTCAGCCCCGTGAGCCCGGTGAGCGCCTGCGTCGCGAGCGGCAGCCCCCCGTGCGACCAGAACTGAAGCGCGTCGCCGTCCGGGCCGCGTTCGACGGCCAGCCAGCCTCGACCGGCCGGGGCGCTCGACAGCCAGCGCGGGGCGAGGCCCAGGCCGAAGGGCGGGCTGCTCGGCGCGTTGGTCTCCAGGTCCCACACGCGCATCCGGCCGTCGGTCTCGATCAGGGCGCAACGCGGCTCCGAGGGGGATAGGTCCCAGGCCCGGTCCGCGTCCGCGAGCGTGAACCGGAGGATCAGCGGCGGCAGTTCGTGCCCGGTCATCGCCAGGCGAAGGGCCGCGTCGCTTGCCGGCGATCCGCCCAGTTCAAGGGCCCGCGCGTCCCACAGCGCCGCGGCGGCATAATCGCCCCACCGGGCCGCGGATCCGGCGCGCTCCAGAGCCTGCGCCCGGGGGTCCGCCGGCGGCGGAGCGCCGTTCACCGGCACGCGCCGGTCGCGCCACACCTTCACCAGCGGCGCGCCCGCGCCGAACAGAACGAGGATCGCCATGGAGAGCACGACGAAGCGGCGGATCGGGGGCGTCGTCCGTCGCCACCAGCGTTTCAACGGACCGGGCGAGCGCAGCGAGATGGCCTCACCGGCCAGCCAGCGGTCCAGGTCATCGGCCAGGGCCCCGCCGGTGGCGTAGCGCCGATCCGGATCTTTCTCCATGGCGTGGGCGACGATGGTCTCCAGCTCGCGCGGGACGGACGGGTTGCGCGATGACAGCGGCGGCGGCGCGTGGATCACGATGGCCCGCAGCAGGGCCTCGCGCGTGGGGGCCTCGTAAGGCGGCTGGAGGCACAGCAGGTGATAGAGCACCACGCCCAGCGAATAGATGTCCGTGCGGTGGTCGATGCCGATCCGGCCGGCGGCCACCTGCTCGGGGCTCATGTACAGCGGCGTGCCCATCAGCTCGCCGGTCAGCGTGAGGTTGTCCTCTTCCAGCACGCGGGCCAGGCCGAAATCCACCAGGTGCAGCCGGCCGTCGTGATCCAGCAGCAGGTTGTCGGGCTTGATGTCGCGGTGGGTCACGCCCTGCGCATGGGCGTAGTCGAGGGCCCGGGCGACGTCGCGGATCATGGTGACGACCTGCCGGACGTAGGACACGTCCAGCAGCAGGGACGGTCCGCGCGGCCCGGCGGGCGCGGCCCGGCCGGAGACCACGGCGGAAGGCGCGGCTCCGCCGGTGGCGCCCCTTTCCTCGACCACGGTCGGAGCCGTCGAGGACGCGCCTTCCTCTTCATCGCCGCGTGTGCGCATCACCTCGGGCAGCGGCAGCGACGACGGCGGCGTCACGCCCAGCCGCTCGAGCACCCGCGAGAGCGGCCAGCCGTCCACGAACTCCATCGCATAGTAGCACAGCTCGGCGTCCTGGCGGATGGCGTAGACGGCCACGATGTTCGGGTGATTCAGCCGGGCGGCGGCCTCGGCCTCGCGCAGAAAGCGCAGCCGATTCTTCTGGCGGGTCATGGCCGGGCTGAGAATCTTCAGGGCCACCCGCCGGCCGGTCGTGACCTGACGGGCTTCAAACACCACCCCCATCCCGCCCGCGCCCACCCGGCGG
>JABRVU010000303.1:0-5995 GCA_039961895.1 Phycisphaerae bacterium
GAAGATTACGCCCCTCTTCGCCTGGCCCTTCGCCAGGGACTCGGCGAGGCCGGCTTCGCGGTGGACGCCGCCGCCGACGGCGAAGAGGGGCTGTGGTACGCGCGCTCCGGCGACTACGACGTGATCGTGCTGGACCTCATGCTGCCCAAGCTGGACGGCTTCACCCTGCTCAAGCTCCTGCGGGCCGAGGGCGGCAGCGCGCCGGTGCTGGTGCTCACGGCCCGCGACGGGCTGGACGACCGCGTTCAGGGTCTCAACCTCGGCGCCGACGACTACCTGGTCAAGCCCTTCGCCTTCGAGGAGTTGCTGGCCCGGGTCCGGGCCCTGGTGCGCCGGCGCTACCAGGCCCGGAAGCCCGTGATCCAGGTCGGCGACCTGAGCATCGACACGGCGGCCCGCAGCGTTCAGCGTGGCGGCCGGACCATCGAGCTGACCCCCCGCGAGTACGCCCTGCTCGAATACCTGGCCCTGCGGGCCGGACAGGTAGTCAGCCGCACCGACCTCTGGGAGCACGTCTACGACTTCCACTCCGACGCGGGCAGCAACGTGGTGGACGTGTACATCGGCTACCTTCGCCGCAAGATCGAGCGGCCCGGGCGCCCCCGTCTCATCCACACCCGCCGCGGACAGGGCTACCTGCTGGGAGAAGCCCCGTGACCGGCTCCATCCAGTCGCGGCTGATCGCGGGCACCATCCTCGGCGTGGCGGCCGTGCTCGCCGTTTCCGGGTCGCTTCTCGACCTGCTGGTCAGGACCGCCCTGCTGGGCGAGTTCGACCGGTCGCTGGCCGCCAAAGTCCGCCTGTTGGCCTCGCTCGTCGAGCAGGAAGGTGAACGGCTGGAAATCGAGTTCGATCCGGACCGGACGGCGGAGTTTCTCCCCCGCGCGGGCTGCGAATACTTCCAGATCTGGTCCTCGACCGGTCGGGTGCTGGAGCGGTCCGCGTCCTTGGGCGACGCGGATCTGGCCCGTTTCGATGACCACGCGAACGGCCCGGGCGATTCCGGTTGCCGTCCGGTCGTTCTGCCCGATGGCCGCGCCGGCCGGCAGTTCCATCTCACGTTCCAGCCTCGATGGGCGGACGACGAAGAACGCAGCGCCTCGTCCGGTCCGCCAGCGCCCCCGCCGGTCACCCTTGCGGTCGCCCGCGACACGCTGGATCTGGGCAGGACGCTTCGCCACCTGCGGTTCCTGCTGATCGGCGTGGGCGGCGCGGCGACGGCTCTGGCCGCCGCCCTCATGGCCGGCGTGGTTCGCGGAGGGCTGGGTCCCTTACGGCGATTGGCGGAGCAGATCGCCCGCCTGAAAGAAACGGACCTGTCCGAGCGCATCGTCCTGCACCCGGCGCCGGCCGAGCTTGGACCGGTCGTCGATCGGCTCAACGACCTGCTGCACCGGCTGGAATCGGCCTTCGCGCGTGAAAAGGCCTTCGCCGCCGACGCCGCCCACGAGCTGCGCACGCCGCTGGCCGGCCTGCGCTCGACGCTCGAGGTGACCCTGTCCCGCTCGCGCGATGAGCTTGGGTATCGCGCCGCCCTGACCGACGCCCTGGCCATCGTCCGCCAGATGCAGCACATGGCCGACACCCTCCTGGCCCTGACCCGGATCGAGAGCGGACAGGTGAAGGTCAGCCGCGAGCGAATCGACCTGCCGAGCATGCTCCGGGAATGCTGGCGCCCGCTGGCCGGCCGCGCGGAGCAGCGCCGGCTGCGCATCGCCTGGGACCTTCGCCCGGCCACCCCGCTCGGAGACCGGGAGACGCTGAGGCAGGCCCTGTCCAACATTCTGGACAACGCCGTCACCTATGCCGACGAAGGGGGCGCGATTCAGGTTCAAACCCAGGAGTCGGCCGGCGTCACGTGCCTGACCGTCAGCAACACCGGCTGCACGCTGAGCCCCGAGCAGATTCAACACGTCTTTGAGCGGTTCTGGCGCGGCGACTCGGCCCGGCAGGACGTCGCCCACCACTGCGGGCTGGGGCTGGCGCTCTGCCGGCGGATCCTCGACCTTCAGGGCGGGCGGATCACGGCGGAATGCGCCGGCGGCGTCTTCAAGGTCTCGGTTTCGCTGGCGGCGGCTTCATGACTCGGCCGCGGATCATGGCTTGGCCCGTTCCACCCCATCCACCGCAGCAACCCTCGGGCCGTCAACCGCTCTCCACACGATTGTCCCCCGATGGCTCTGGCGGTTCGCGCCGGTTTCTGGTAGAACACCCGGCTGTGCTTGTCTCCCGCCCGGCGGGCGACTAAAAGAGTGCATCCCAGGGCGCGGCCTTTGGCCGCGACCCAAAGATGCCCGCTTCATGCGTGCATGTTTGGCTGTAAGAAGCCTGAAACCCGTGTGGGACCGGCTCGCGGCCGCTCGGTTTTCAGGGTTTGTGGACGCACTCTCAAACAGATGGCCACAAGGGAGGATAGGGCCCCCGGCTCGGACGGGCGACGCCGGTATCGCCGCTTGCATCGGAGCATGGGTGCCGGGCCCGCATCGGCTGGTGCAGGCCGCACAGACAACCGCACCGCTAGCTCAATTGGATAGAGCGTCGGCCTACGGAGCCGAAGGTTGCAGGTTCGACTCCTGCGCGGTGCATTGCCGTCGCATGTCACCAACGCTCGACTGACGGCTCCCGCCGTGCGGCGAGACGATGAAGCGAAATTGACAAAAAGACACCACCTTAACGGTGCCTCGCATGGCGCCGTGAGCTATTCGAAGCCTCGTTCGCTCATGAATAGGCGCGAACCGTTCGGGCCTCGCGCCGCGGTTTACGCCGTCGATGGACCTCTTCGAATTGACGGGCGCGGGTGTAGGTGCCTTTCAGAATCGCTCAGCTCACCTACGTCAGCACGACTCAAGCGTTCCTGAAGAAAGTTGCGTGTCCGAGCGTCGAGTTCCCGCGTCTCGGGGTAGCCACGCCCCCGCACGGCGACCCCGCCGCCAGGGCAGTTGTTCGAGATGCTCAACAGGTCACCGGCGTGCCCGATTGAGAAGGCGTAGCGCCCCATCGGTTCCGCAAGACCGGATGTCAGCCACTCGCAAAACTCGCTGTCACAGGCTCTTACATTCGGGGCGACTGGATTTGAACCAGCGGCCTCTTGGTCCCGAACCAAGCGCTCTAGCCAGGCTGAGCTACGCCCCGATGGGATGGAGACATGATAGCAGGCTTAGGCCAGTACGCAAGCCCGTAACCCGCTTCCGCCCGGGGAGTACCTCGGGTCGGTGAGCTGCTAGACGCCGCAACGGGAAAGAAGCGGTGGCAACGTCTTCACCGGCTCGGATCAATGCCTCCGGCGGCCCCGCGCCCCGCCGGGCACGGTCAGCTTTTCGCACCGGGGCGGTGATCGGCGAGGAACCTCAGGACCTTGGCCTCGTCGTATCCGCTCCCCTTCTCGAGCACGCCGGTCTCCTGGTTCGTGATGACTTTGTCGTCGGGGGCCAGGACGGTGAGGTAGGGGTAGCCTTTCTTCAGATCGGTGCCGTATCCGGCGGCCAGCTCTTTGTTGGTGTTGATGTCCACGTGCACCAGCACGTAATGCTCGCTGAGCAGCCTGCTGATCCGCGGATGGGTGTCGAAGAGTTCGGTGAGGCGGATGCACCACCCGCACCAGTTCCCGCCGAACATGATGAGCACGTTCTTATGTTCGCGGGCGGCCCGTTCGCGGGCGGCCCGTTCGCGGGCCCGGGCAATGTCGGCCCTGGCGTCGGCCCGCTCATTGTAAGGCGCCCGGCGGGCGCTGCCCGGAGGCCGCGGCGAAGGCGCCTGGGAAGGCGGAGGCTCGGCCGCGGGAGGCGTCTGCTCTCCCGCGGGGACGGGCGGCGGCGTGTCCTCAGGCTCGCGCTGCCCGGAACAGGCCAACAACGTCAGCGGAAGCGCCCATCCCAGCATCCCGAACGGCTTCATGGCCTGGCTCCTGTCGCATTCAGGTCGGCGTGGCGCAAGCGGCGCGGGCGATTCAACGGGCCGCGGGGTCTTGCCCGGCATTTCAGGGCCGGTGGGCGTTCGCGGCGGACGAGGGCCCGGCCGACTGGAACGCCGGGGCTCACAGGTCGCCGATCGTCCAGGGCGTTCGCTCCGGTGGGCCGGCCGATGGAACCGAAGCCTTCGCCACTTTCGCCGCGCCGACGTCACTCGGCCGGCGCCGCCGGCGGCGGTTCGCAGGCGCATTCCTTCTGTTCGCAATCGCCGATCTTCTTGATCCGCCGTTCATGCCGCCCGGCCTCGAAGGGGCTCTTGAGCCACACCTCGACGATCCGCCGGATCAGTTCCTCCCCGATCAGGTCCGCCGGCAGGCACAGCACGTTGGCATTGTTGTGCCGGCGCGACATCTCCGCGGTCAGCTCGTCGTGGCACAACGCCGCCCGCACGCCGCGCACCTTGTTGGCGGCGATACTCATGCCGATGCCCGTGCCGCAGAGCAGAATCCCGCGGTCGGCCTGGCCCGACACCACCGCCCGGCACGTCGGATACGCGGCATCCGGGTAATCGAAGCTGGAAGGCGAATCCGTCCCCAGGTCCATGACCTGGTAGCCCTTTTCGGCCAGAAGCGCCTTGATTTTCTCCTTGGCGTAATAGCCTCGATGATCGGAGCCGATCGCGACTTTCACAGCGTGATCTCCTCCAGCCTCTTGCGCAGCGCCGCCTCGATGTCGCCGGCCACCTCGGCATAGACCTGGTCGCCCTCGCCGATGGGGTCCTCGATATCGTGATCGGCCAGCATCCGCACGCGCCCGCGGGCCTGGGGACAGAGCCGCAGGACGCTCTCCACGTGGCCCTGGGTCATGGCGAAGACGTGATCGGCCCGCAGGGCCATGTCCGGCAACAGGGGCCGCGACTGATGCGTCGAGATGTCGATGCCGCGGGCCTTGAGCACGCGGACGGCGGCCGGCGTGGGGCTCAGCCCGGCGACCGCCGACGCGCCGGCCGACTCGACATTGTAGCCCCGCACCGCCAGATCCGCCTCCGGGATTGCGAGTTTCTCGGCCAGCAGCCGCCGGAGAAGCCCCTCGGCCATCGGGCTGCGGCAGGTGTTGCCGCTGCAAACCACCAGGAAATTCACCTGCGTCAGCCGGCGGATGGTGCGCTCATCCATCACGCCTTCGCGCAGCAGCGTGTAACGGTCGCCGCGGACCTCGATGATGGTGGACGGCTTGGCGTAGCGGGTCCGTCCGGTGTCCAGGATCAGATCGACCTTTCCGTCGAGCGTGGCCAGGACCTCTTCGGCCGAGGTGGGCGCCGGCAACGTCGCGGGGTTGGCGCTGGAGGCGACCACGGGCACGCCGGCGGCGGTCAGCAGGTCCAACGCCACGCGGTCGTCCGGACAGCGGATGCCCACCGTCCCGTCATGATAGATGGCCTCGGCGTGTTGCGGCGAAGTCTCGCGGAGCACGGGTGCGGCGGCGATGTCATCAACGTGAAAGACAATGGTCAGGGGCCCCGGCCAGGCCTTCTCGGTCAGCCGCCGGCCCAGCCCGCTGAGGTTGGGCACGAACCGCTCGACCGCCTGACGCGAGCCCACGTGAACGGTGAACGGCTTGCTCTCGTTGCGGCCTTTGACATCCCGTAACCTCTTGAGAGCACGGGGGTTGGATGCATCCGCACCCACGCCGTAGACCGTCTCGGTCGGAAAGACCACCACGCCCCCATCGGCGAGGCAAAGAGCAGCCTCACGGACCGCTTCCATGCGGTCGCCGTCGGGATCGAGTTTTCGGATTCTGGTCGTCATGAAGAACCGGCTCAGGGTTTACCCGAACCGATTATCGAACCGCTCCGAAAACCTGTCAACCAAACCTATGCCGCATCTGGTCAGGAGGTTTCTTCAGACACCGTGGCCGGATGGAAGGGACGGAAAGGTCATGAACCGATCGTTCAACAGCGAGCTTGTCATGGGCGAACAGGGAGGTTGGCGTTTGGGGACGCAGGACGGCGACGACGGTACGGCGGGATGATGCCACCGGCCGGAACCATCTGACCGGGCCCCGAGCCCACAACACGAGGATCATCG
>JABRVU010000304.1:0-3685 GCA_039961895.1 Phycisphaerae bacterium
GGCAGACAGGCAGCCACCCGAGGCGCGCCCGCGCCCGCGGTGGCTGCTCGTGTGATGTCTCTGGCCGGAGGAAAGCCCCTTCCCGGCGTGGACCGCCTTCCGACCGCGGGCTATGCTTCGCGTGACGACCGCGTCGCCGGGGCGTTGCAATGACCTCCGTGCCGTCCACCCGTCGGGAGTTGAGCACCCAGGGGCGCATTCGCGCCCTGGCCGAGCGGGTTCAGAGCCTCCGGCGGGAAGTTCTCGGATCGCTGAACGATCCGATCCGGTCACAGGTCGTCCGGCAGGATTGGCAAGACCAGCAGAAGCGGCTCGGCTGCGAGCTCTCGGCGGAAGCGTTCGCGGACGTTGCGGCCCACGTGGCCCTTTGCCGAACGCTGGAGGAACCGGGCGGAGCGAGTCTTGCACGAGCCCCGGCGGATCATCATCTGTATGAGGCGGTGCTGGCCGCTTTGGATGGTCACCAGCGTCGGCGCCGCGGGGTGTTTTACACGCCGACGCCGGTGGCGGCGTTCATCGTGCGGGCGGCGCATGAGACCTTGCAGCGGGAGCTGGGACTGGCCGACGGTCTGGCCGACGTGACCCCGTGGGAAGAGATGGCCCGGCGGCATCCGGGTCTGGCCGTCCCCGCCGGTGTTGACCCCGCCGAACCGTTCGTGCGCATCCTCGATCCGGCCGCCGGCAGCGGCGTGTTCCTGATCGAAGTCATCGAACTGATCCGCCGCGTGCTGAGCGATCAATGGCGCCGCCAAGGCGACGGCCCGGGACGGATCGCGCGGAAGTGGGTCGAATACGTGCCCCGCTTCCTGTTGCCGCGGCTCCACGGGCGTGAGCTGCTGCCGGCGGCCTGCGCGGTGGCCCGGCTGCTGATCGAACGCAAGCTGGGCGCGACGGGTTATGCACTCAAGGCCGGTGACGTCCTGCACGTGACCGCCGGCAACAGCCTGCACCGGCGGCATGAACCCGGCCGGCCTGACGGCGGCGATGCGGGCGACGGCGCATTCACCGTGATCGTGGGCAATCCGCCTTACGCGGCCCGCTCCGGCAACGACCACGCCTGGACCGGTCCGCTCCTGGCCGATTACAAGGCCGGGTTGAACGAGACCAACCTCAACGCCCTGTCCGACGATTACGTCAAGTTTTTCCGCCTGGCCCATGACCGGGTGCTGCGCGCCGGGGCCGGCGTCATCGGGCTGGTCACCAACCATTCGTTTCTCGAAGGGCTCACCCACCGGCGGATGCGCGAGCTGCTGGCCCGCGATTTTCAGCGCATCCGCGTGGTCAACCTCCACGGCTGCCTGATGCGGCGGGGCGAGTTGCCCGCCGGCCGGCGCGACGAAAACGTGTTCGACATCCGGCAGGGCGTGGCCGTCACGCTGCTGACGCGCCCGCCGTCGGCGGCCAAGGCCGACTCGGCGGTCGATCCGGCCTTCCACGGATGTGCGGCCATCGACTACTGCGAACTGATCGGCGGCCGGGCGGGCAAGTTCCAGGCCCTGCAACGAGGTTGCGACGGTTTGCGCTGGCGGTCGCTGCCTCCGGCGCCGCCGCGTTATCTCTTCCGGCCGGCGCCGTCCTCGGGATCGAATGAATACCTCCGCTGGCCCTCGCTGGCCGAGGTCTTCGAGGTCTTCTCCAGCGGCATCAAGTTCCGCAGGGACGGCCTGCTGGTGAAGAACCATTTCACGCCGGCCGACGTCGAACGGATGCTCGCGGAGGTCGCATCGCTGCCGGATGCGGACCTGTCGGCCCGATACGGCTTCCGGGAGGCGCCTGACTGGCGGCTGGCCGATCTGCGGCCGCTCTTCGCGGTCCATCGACCCGAGGACGTCGTCGAAGTGCTGTACCGCCCGTTCGACGTCCGCCACGCCTTCTATCCGCTCGACCGCATCGGCCGCATCGTGCCGCGCGGCGACTCGCGGATCGGCCTGATGGTGCACATGCTCCGCGGCCCCAACGTCGGGCTGCTGTTCAACCGGCAGGTGGTCGGGCGGGCGGTTTCCCACTTTCTGGTCAGCCGTCGGCCGGTTTCGCACGGGACCTTCTACCTGGGCAACCGGGGCCAGGATTACTTCGCGCCGCTGTATCGGTACGAGCCGGCCGGGCGAGTGCCGAACTTCTCAGCCGCATGGCTGGGCCGGCTGGCCGACGCCATCGGGTCGCCAAGGCCGGTTGCCCCCGAGGCCGCTCTGCATTACCTCTACGCGGTGGTGCACAGCCCGACCTATCGAAGCCGCTATGACGTCCAGCTCCGGGCGGATTTCCCCCGCGTGCCCTGGCCGGCGACGCGGGAGCTGTTCGAGCGGCTCAGCGTGCCGGGCGCCGAACTGGCCGGCATGCACCTGCTCGAGGATCATCCCCCCTGGACCGCTCACTTCCTGCCACGGGCCGGCGGGGAATCAGAGGAGTTTTTTTCCCACTCGCCAAGGATTGGTCTGTTCGGCTCGACGACGGTGGCGGCCGGCTTTCCGAAATACACCGGCGGCCGCGTCTACCTGAACCCGGACGGCTGGTTCGAGGGCATCCCGGAGCCGGTCTGGGCCTTTGAAGTCGGGGGATATCAGGTCGCGCACAAGTGGCTCGCCGCCCGGCGCGGACGCACGTTGACGCGGGAGGATGCGCGAACCTATGGCCGGGTGGTATCGGCGCTGATGCAGACGCTCGAGCGGATGAAGCAGATCGACGCGATCATCGCCGGGGCCGGCGGTTGGCCGGGGGCCTTCGAGACCACCCGGAGCACAACCGAACGGTGAGGGAACAGAGGTTCTCAGTTCCCCGTGACGGAGAAGATCGCCGCGGGGCGCTTCAGTCGCGGGTTCAGACAGCATTCCGGCGCACCCGCCTTATCGGCTTGACCCCGGCACGGGCTTCGATGAGGATGGGTCGGCCGTTTCCGGCCGTGGGAGACGGCCTATCGGGCCCGGAGGAGAAGGAATCCACCTGTGTTCATCGCTCTTTGGGAGAGTCCGTTCATGCCATCGAGGACGCATCGAGCCTGGTTTCGTTCCGCGCCGTCGGCGCTGCTGGTGATGGGTTGGGCCATCGCGGCCGGGACGATGTTCCGGCCGGTACGAGCCGACGCCGCTCTTTCCGTTGTCATCGTGGAACATAAAGACCCCTGGACGAACACGGCGGGGCTGGGCGAACTGCTCGCGGACCTCAAGCAGCCGTTCAAGAACGCCACCGCCGCCCTGGCCTCGACCCGAAATCTGGACCTGGCCGGCGCCGACGTGTTCATCGTGGGCAGCTTCTGCACGCAGAACAAGACGCTGGGCGAGGCTCTAACCGCCGCCGGGCCGAAGATGCGCGACTGGGTCAACAGCGGCGGGGTCGTCATCATGCTGACCCAGACCGATCAGGACGTGGCCGAGGAGGCCTGGGTGCCGGCGCCGGCCCGGGTGACCCGCGGCGACCCCGACTTCGCCAAGGCCTACCGGGTTCAACCCCACCACCCCCTCTTCAACACGCCCGAGGCCATCAGCGACCGGCAGCTCCAGGACTGGCACTACGCGGCCGGCGCGGGGCGGGGCTGGCCAACTTCGTGGGAGAGTTTCGTCGGGTTTCAGCAGGTGGCCGTCCTGGCCGGCGATGACGCCGGGGCCGTCACCCACGCCTGTATCCTCGAGGCCGGCTGGGGCAAGGGGCGGGCCCTGTTCCTCTCGCTGGCCCCCGACAAGGCCCGCAA
>JABRVU010000305.1:0-4227 GCA_039961895.1 Phycisphaerae bacterium
GGGTCCGTGACGCATGGGGCGGGGGCAGGCAATGGAGCGGCCCGCCCCCGTGCGGGCCGTAGAAGACCCGAAACCGTTCCAGCGACCGGCACAGAGGCCGGCCGCTACGGAATTCAGGTCCCGTGGATTCAGTCACGCACCCCTGCCGGCGTGCCTGCGGGGTGCGCGTCCGTTCTTGCCGGGTGGCGGGGGATGACCCCCTCCGAGCCGCCCGGGCTCAAGCCACCCATGCGGGCGTCCACCCGTCCCGGCGCAAAGGCCGACTCGAAAGCCCGGCCGGTCACTTGATCTCGACGGTGGCGCCGACCTCTTCGAGCTCCTTCTTGATCTTCTCGGCCTCTTCCTTGGATACGCCTTCCTTGACCGGCTTGGGCGCGCCGTCCACCAGGTCCTTAGCCTCCTTGAGGCCCAGGTTGGTGTGGGCCCGGACGACCTTGATGACCTTGATCTTCTCGGCGCCGCCGGCCTTGAGGATCACGTCGAAGGAGGTTTTCTCCTCGGCCGGCGCGGCCGCCGCTGCCCCGCCGCCGGCCCCGGCCGCCGGACCGGCCATCACCACAGCCCCGCCGCCCGCTGGCTCGATGCCGTGCTCCTGCTTGAGGCAATCCACCAGCTCCTGGGCCTGTTTGATGGTCAAGCCGACGATCTTGTTGGCCAGGTCCCGAATGTCGGAACTGAACTCCCTGGTCGCGGTATCCGCCATGGTCACACACTCTCACGCGAAGCAATCCGGCCGGAAGCCTGATAGGCGGCGTCCCGATGACGCCATTTCATTCGCCCGTGGGCGAACCAATCCGCGGCCACCCGCCCGATTGCGGACAATCTCATCATCCACCGGTCGGCGGCAGAGTCCCCACCGACCCGACCCCTTTACGCGGCCTCGGCGCCCTCTTTCTTCTCTGCGAGCGCCTTGACGCAGCCGGCGATCCTGCCGGCCGGTCCGGCGACGGCCCCCGCGATCCGCCGGCCGGGGCTGGCGATCAGCATGGCCACCTCGCCGAGCAGCTCCGCCTTGTTCTTCATGGTGGCCAGCCGCTCCAGGTCGATCAGGTCGGCCTCGCCGCCCAGCACCCCTTGCTTGAGCTCGATCTTCGGGTAGGCCCGCTTCAGCTCGACCAGGGCCTTGGCCACGTCGATGGTCGATTCGCCGCCCGTCACCAGGGCACACGGCCCGGTCAGGGCCGCGGCCAGCGGTGCCAGCGACGTGCCCGCGAAGGCGCGCCGGGCCAAGCTGTTCTTGACCACCTTCATCTGAATCTTGCGGGCCCGCAGCTCGCCGCGGAGCTTGTTCGTCGAGATCGCGTCCAGTCCGATCACGCTCACCACGCAGGCCCCGTCGGCTTGCCCGAAAACGCGCTTGTACTCGTTGGTCACCAGGTCCTTCACCGGCTTGCTCATGTTCGCTCAACCCTTCATCCTGGGTGGCAGCGCCACGCCCTGGTCTGGATGGCATGGCCGTCACCGTGTTCTGGGTGGCATGGCCACATGGTACTCCGGGTGGCCATGCATTCGGTCTTTCGTCACCACCGGCCGGGTCCGCGGACCCGGCTCTCCCGACATCAGGTGTCAGGTCCGCCGACCTGCACTGTTCGACTCGTCTCCAGGCTCTCCCCGTCTGCGTGGTGAGCACTCAATTCACGTCCAGAATCAGCGACGGCGTCATGGTCGCCGACAGGCACGCTTTCCTGATGAAGTGCCCTTTGGACGAAGCCGGCTTGGACTTGCGGATGTGGTCAATGAAGGCTTCCACGTTGGCCGTCAGGTCTTCGGCCGAGAAGCTGATCTTGCCCACCGCGGCGGCCACGTTCCCGCCCGCGTCGTTGCGGTACTCGACCTTGCCGGCCGCGTACTCCCTGACGGCCGTAGGAATGTCCTGCGTCACCGTGCCCGACTTCGGCGAGGGCATTTTGCCCTGCGGGCCGAGCACCCGGCCCAGCCGGCCGACCTTGCCCATCACCGCCGGATGAGCCACCGCCACGTCGAAGTCGGTCCACCCGTCGTTGACCTTCTTGATGAGCTCGTCGGCCCCGGCCTCGATCGCTCCGGCCGCCTTGGCGGCCTCGGCCTGATCGTCCGGGCAGAACGCGATCACCTTCTTGGTCTTGCCGATGCCCTTGGGCAGCGACACCGCCCCGCGGATCATCTGGTCGGCCTGCTTGGGGTCGATCCCCAGATGCATGACCACCTCCACGGTCTGGTCGAAGCCCTTCCGCGGCTTGGCCCCCTTGTAGCTCTTCTTGGCCTTGATCTCCCCCATCTCCTTGAGGAGCCGGACGGCCTCCGGGACCGGAAACCGGTGCTCCCGATCGCCGGCCTTGGCCAGCCGGGCCTGGTATAAAACGCTCTTTTTCGGCATAGATGCCTCCCACTGTCGCTGATCCAGGGCCCGTGGTCAGGCCCATCCGATTTCGGATTGCGGATCGAAAGCCCCGCTGAGCCTTCACGATTCCGGGTGCCGATCGCTCCGCGATCCCCGATCCGCAGTCGGCTAGCCCTCCACGATCTCGATGCCCATGGACCGGGCCGTTCCGGCGATGATCCGGTCGGCGTGCTCCAGGTCGAAGGCGTTGAGGTCCTTCTTCTTGCGTTCGCTGATCTTGCGGACCTGCGACCAGGTGACCTTGCCGACCTTCTCCTTGTTGGGCACGCCGCTGCCCTTGGCGATCTGGGCCGCGTCCTTGAGCAGCACCGCCGCCGGCGGGCTCTTGACCAGGAAGGTGAAGCTCTTGTCCTTGTAGATGGTGATCTCGACCGGCACGATCATGCCGTTGAGCTCTCGGGTCTGATCGTTGAACATCTTGACGAACTGCCCGATGTTCACGCCGTGCTGCCCCAGGGCCGGACCGATGGGCGGCGCCGGCGTCGCCGAACCCCCGGGAGCCTGCAATTTCACTTTGACGAGTATTTCCTTGGCCACGTGCGTCCTCGGTTTCCAGTTTCCGGCTTCCAGTGCCCAGTTCCCAGTCTGGATCGCCCCCAACCGGCAACGGGCTGCTGGAACCGATGCGTCACAGCTTCTCCAACTGCCAGTATTCCACGTCCACCGGGGTGGACCGCCCGAAGATGGTCAGCAGCACGGTGATGAGCCCCTTCTGCTCGTCGATGGCCTCCACCGTGCCCTCGAAGTTCTGGAAGGCTCCTTCCTTGATCTTGACCCGGTCGCCCTTGTTGAACTCCATGCCCTGGAGGGTCGCGGCCTCGTCCTGCTTGGCCGCCGCCAGCAGCATCATCTCCACGTCGTGGTCCTTCATGCTGGTGGGCTTGCCGTCCGACCCGATGAAGTCGCCCACGCCCATGGTCTCCTTGACCATGAACCACACGTTCTCGGGGATGGAGCCGTCCTGCTCGGTGGCCATCTCGACGAAAACGTAGCCGGGATAGAGCTTCTTCTCGATGATCTTGACCTGCCCGGCCTTCATCCGCTTTTCCTTGGCCGTCGGAACCAGCACCCGGCCCACCCGGGACTCCAGCCCCTCGACGCGGACCTTGCGTTGCAGGGCCTCGCAGACCTGCTCCTCCTTGTTGCTGGCCACCCGCAGCACGTACCACTTCATGCCCGGGCGGGTTGGTTCGACCGTCGTCGTCATGGTCCGTCGCTTCCGCCGCCGAACAGGGCGCCGATCCCGACGCCCGAAAATGCCTTCAGCACGCCGATCTTGCTGAAGAAAAACATGAAGAACAGGTCCGCCAGGAACAGCAGGGCGGCCAGCATCACCACCGAGGCGATGACCACCTTGGTCGAACGGACCACGTCCTTGCGCGACGACCAGCTCACCTTCTTCATCTCGCCTTCGGTGGCGATGAAGAAGTCGTTGGGCCGCCGCGAGAGCCCCACCAGCCAGTAAATCACCCCGCCCAGACCCAGCACGAAGGCCACGGTCACGCCGTAGGAGACCGGGTAGCGGTAGGGCGAGGCGGTGGACATCAGGCTGCTTAACTGCCCGAACAGGGCCGCGGCGCCCCACAGCACCAGGAGGGACGCGCCGACGGCGGTGAACATCCGGGTGTAGTAACCCTGCCCGGGCTTGTAGAACCTCAGGCCCCCGCCGCGCCCGCGGGCCGTCGGCCGGGCGTGAACCACCGGCCGGGGCTCGCCCGCCTCGGGTCGATCGTCGGGCTCGTTGGAGTCCTGGGGTCCGGCCGTTGTGTCGATCACCGCGTGCCCTTCCTGGTCCAGCGCCGGCCGTCCCGCCGCCGCCCCGCCGACCGGCTCGCCCTGGTCCCACC
>JABRVU010000306.1:0-4014 GCA_039961895.1 Phycisphaerae bacterium
GGACAGGATCCGTTCGTCGGGCACGTCGGGGTAGTAGAAGGCTTCGTACATCAGCGGCCGGGGCGGCTCGGAGCCGGTCATGCCCGACAGATCCACGCCCGGCGCGGCCACGGCGGGAACCTGCGCCGTTCGCGCGTTGACTTGGTCGAACGCGCCGGTCGAAAAATCGACCGCATCATGGAAAAAAGCGAACCGTTCGCGGCCCTGGAGGCCCGACAGCGGCACCACGAGCGACAGCGTCGGGCCGTCGATATTGACGGCGGGCGAAACCCCCGGCCCGTAGGCGCGGTACTGAAGATCGCCGCCGCCGGACACGCCCCATTCCGCGTCCGCGTCCGCGAAGTCGACCCCGTCGACGAAGGGCTCGTCCAGATCGACGAACACGCGGTAGTGAAGCTGGGCCAGCCCCGGATCGCCCGGCGGCAGCGCATCGCCGGACAGGTGGAACGAGAAACGCAACCCGTGGTTGCCGACGCGCGTGACGGTCACGCTGCGCACGTCGAGATGCGGCGGGAGGGCCGGCTCGGCGCCGTCCGCGTTGACGGCGATAACCTCCGGCAGGGCGACCCGGGCGGCTCCCGCGTGGTCGAAGTTCGGCGCGGGCGCGTCCCCGTCCACGGCGTCGGTGAAGTATGAGAACTCGTCCGCGCCCCCCAGGGCCGCCGTCGAGACGTTGAAGTACAGCGCGTCGCCCAGGAGACCGAGACTGTTGACGTCCACGAACGGGCTCCAGGTCGCGTAATCAGGGCCCGGCGCGGCGCCGGAGAGGCCGAAATCCGCGCTCGCGGCGTCGAAATCGAGGACCGGCGTGAACGGCGCGACCGTATCCACGAAGACGCGATAGAGGACCTCCTCGACCCGCGGGTCGCCGGGCGGCAGCGGCGGTCCCCGCAGATGGAACCCGAACCGCAGCGTCTGTTCGTCGATCAGGGAGGCGGTCAGGCTGGTCACGTCCAGGTAGTCGGGCAGTTCCGGCTCGGTCGCGTCGGTCAGCGTCCAGGAAGCCTTGCCTCCCGCCGGATCCACGGGAAATACACCCACGATGCCGTCCTCGACGGTCAGGTAATCGTAGTTGAAGTCGATCGCGCCGGTGGCATACAACACCGCCTGGAAGTAGTTGAAGCGCGGCTCATTCGTGAACGAGAACACGTCACGGTAGGGTTCGGCGGCCACCCAGGTGATCACCAGCCGGTCGGGCAGCTCCCGGACGTAGCGATGGTTGACGCCGAAGGGATCGAACACGCCGAACTTGCGGAACAGCGGGGCGAGGAGGGGTACGTTCCCGGTCATCGAACCGGCGAAGTCGCGGAAGCGAAGAAAGCGGTCGCGCCCGGGGTCGTAAAAGGCCGACTGGTCGGCGCCGAAGGTGACGTTGCCGTGGGTGCCGACGTACAGGTCGCTCCACTGCCGGCCGGAGAACGGAAACGCGAAGCTCACGATCTCCACGTGCGCCGAGGGCGTGCCCGTCAACTCATTGCCGAAGAAGAACTCCCATTGCAGGGGCAGGGCCTCGGCCCGATACCCGCCGGCATCGGGCGTGAAGCGGATGGTCTTGCCTTGCAGATCAAGCAGGTTTCCCGGCCGCCAATCCCCCGGCTCCAGTTCGAGGATGATGCGATGCCCCTGGGTGGTCACCACCGGAGCGGCGGACAACGCCACCGCCGACGCCCCCGCCATCCACACCGCTACCGCCCACCCGCCGCCATGCCCGCACCTGCCCACGGATCGACCCTCCTCCGTCGCTGCAAGCCCTGGAGGGTCATTATAGAAAAAGCATGTCTACTTTGAAACAGAAAAGCCGGGGTATGGAAGAATGGGTCATTGATGTGAGTGCGGCCTGAAACCCGTGAGGGACCGGCTTCCGGCCGGTCGGTTTTCATGGATATTGAATGCACGCTCAAGCCGACACGGTGCCTGCCGGCAGGACGGGACAGAGCGTCCCGCGCCGACAGAAGACGAAGGGCCCGACACGCGACAAGAAAATGGTAGCGTGCTGCTCAACTAAGTCGGGGGCAGTTTGCTGGTCAGCGGACGAGTGGGACGTTCGGGTGTTGCCGCGCCCGGCGAGGGCTGCGGCTCGGGCAGGACGGGCGCGGGCGGGCTGGAGTTCTCCAGGCCGCCGGTTTCCTCCGGGCCCGCGGGCGCGGCCGGCGCGGCTCCTCCTTCCTTCACGAAGATATAGTACAGCTTGCCCTCCGCGAAGGTCCGACCGGCCAGTTCGCCCTTTTCGGGGCCCGTGCCCATGTACACGTCGCATCGGCCGGCGGCCCGGATGGCCCCGCCGGTGTCCTGGTCCATGGCGAACCCGCCGTAGCGATACGTTCGTATCTGCCCGTCGGCGTCCCGATGCGGAAGCTGCGTGTCGATGAAGCAGATGCCGGCCCGGGGGAAGATCTGCTTGTCGGTGGCGATGGTGCGCATGTCGGTCACCGGGACGTTCAGGCTCCCGAAGGGCCCGCCGCGCCGCTCGGTGAAGAACACGTAACGCGGATTCACCGACACCATTTCATCCAGCTTGTCGGGGTGCTCCTTGAAATAGCGGATCAGGCCCTGGAGCGAGAGCTGCTCCGGCGTGATCTCGCCGCGTTTGATCAGCTCCATGGCGATCGAAACGTAGTCGTGTCCGTTATCGCCGGCGTAACCGATTTCGAAGAACGAGCCGTCCTCCAGCCGCAGCTTGGCCGAGCCCTGGATGGTGATGATGTAGGCCTCGAACGGGTCGGCCAGGTAACACAGCTCGAGCCCCTTGCCGTTCAGGGCCCCGCGATGAATCTCGCCGCGGGTGTGGTAGGTCCCGCCGCCCTTGACGTGATAGCGCATGGTGGCCGGGTCGAGTTCGAGTTCCGGGGGCTTGCGATAGAGCGGCCAGCGGAACTGGGCATCGGGCTTCAGGCGGGCGTCGAAGATCGGCCGGTAATAGCCCGTGAACAGCACGATCCCGGTGTCCGGCAACCGCCACGGCGGACGGGCCCGCTCCGGGTTGGTCTCCTGGTAGCCGCGCGACTGGTAGATGTCGAACCGCTCCCGCACCAGGCGGTTCAGCTCCTCGCCCGACCGGGCGATGCGGAGCACCTCGATAAAGGCGTCGATGCTGGCCAGGGCCCGGGCGTGGGTGATCTCGGGCATGTAGGGGAAGAACTGCTGGGAGGAGCGTTTTTCGAGATAGCTCCGGCTGTGCAGAGCGGCCTGGACCAGGTTTGTCCGGTGGTCGAAGCCCGGCGAGAAATCAGGGAACATCCGCGGGTCGGTCAGCTTGACCAGGGCTTTCTGGCCGGGGGGAAGCTCTCCCCAGTAGTCGATCGGCGGCGGGGGCGGCTGAGGCCCGGGCCCCTTGGGGGGGCATCCCGCGGTCAGCAGCAGCAGGACCAAGTACAGCGATGGAACAAGAAGCCTGAAACGCACCTGCATGTTCTCCATGACCTTCAAAAGCCCGTCGTTCGACCGGAAGTCGGGTCTTGCCGACCCCGTTCCCGAAGGATGCCGAATGGGCCTGCGACACAACGGGCAGACGACAGAAAAGGTAGCGGCCGGGCTTGAGTCGTACCGGCCGATGACCCCCTTCGCGGCACAGATACGGCTGGTGCTCAGGCCCGGCCATTACGGAATTGGCGCGCCGTCGATTCCGTCACGCACCCGAGCCCGCGCCCCGTGCCGATATCAATATCGGTGCATCGCCGCTTCATTCAGCAGCCATCTTGGGCTACAATGCCCATTGGCGGTGCGGTTTTCAAGCCTCGAGTCGAACAAGGGGTTTCGGGTGAAACAGGCCACGCTGCAAACGGACTACGGCGACATGACCCTGCGGTTCTTTCCCGACGTGGCCCCGCGGCACGTTGAGAACTTCCTGGATCTGGCCCAGGGCGGCTTCTACGACGGGCTGACCTTCCACCGGATCATCCAGGGATTCATGATCCAGGGCGGCTGCCCCTACGGAACCGGGACCGGTAACGGCCCCCGTCGGCTGCCGGCCGAGTTCAATGACCGCCCTCACCAGGTCGGCACGCTGTCCATGGC
>JABRVU010000307.1:0-6211 GCA_039961895.1 Phycisphaerae bacterium
GTTGTGGGGCGGGCCCTGATCTGGCTGGCGGGATCGGCGGTTCTGCTGGGGAGCAGCGTCTCCCGTCTGTCGGCCGCCGATCGGCCTCATATCATCCTGGTTCTGGCCGACGACCTGGGCACCGGCGACGTGGGCTGTTACGGCGGCACGATCGCGCCCACGCCGAACCTGGACCGACTGGCCCGCGAGGGGACGCGCTTCACCAACTATTACAGCGCCTCGCCGATCTGTTCGCCGTCGCGTTGCGGGCTGCTGACCGGGCAGTTCCCGGCCCGCTGGCGCATCACCAGCTATCTCCAGACGCGGGCCGGCAACCGGGCCTGCGAACAGGCGGATTACCTCGATCCGGCGGCTCCGTCGCTGCCGCGCGTGCTGAAGTCGGCCGGTTACGCCACCGCTCACGTGGGCAAGTGGCACCTGGGCGGCGGTCGCGACGTGACCGCCGCGCCCAGGTTCGCGGCCTACGGCTACGACGAGGCCGTCGGCACCTACGAGAGCCCCGAGCCGCACCCGGACATCACCGCGACGAACTGGATCTGGTCCGAGCGGGATCCGGTCAAGCGCTGGGAGCGAACCGGGTTCTTCGTGGACAAGACGCTCGATTTCCTGGCCCGGCACGGTTCGCGGCCGTGCTTCGTCAACCTCTGGCTCGACGATCCGCACCTGCCGTGGGTGCCACGCGGAGACGCCGAGCTGCCCAAGGGCGACACGCGCGAACGGCTGGCCCGCGTCCTGGCGGAGATCGACCGGCAGATGGGCCGGCTCATGGACGGCGTTCCCGCCAATACGCTGCTCATCTTCACCAGTGACAACGGCGCCTGGCCCACGCTGGGCGGCGCCCGGACGACGGGGTATCGCGGCAGCAAGTTGAGCCTGTATGAAGGAGGCATCCGAATGCCGTTCATCGCCCGCTGGCCGGGGCACGTGCCGGCCGGGCGGGTGGATGAGCGTACGGTTCTGGCCGCCGTGGACCTGCTGCCGACGCTGGCCGCCGTCGCCGGGGCCCGCCCGCCCGCCGATTACGCCGGCGACGGTGAAGAGCTCAGCGCCGCCCTGCTGGGCCGGTCCGCCGGGCGGAGCAAGCCGCTGCTGTGGGAATACGGCCGCAACGAGACCAGCTTCAAATACCCGCCCGGCCGGGACCGCAGCCCGAACGTCGCCATCCGTGACGGGAACTGGAAGCTGCTGGTCAACGCCGATGGAACCGGCGCGGAGCTCTATGACCTTGCCGCCGACGCGGGCGAAGCCCACGACCTTGCCGCCACGCACTCCGAGGCGGCCACGCGGCTCAAGGACGCGGCCCTGGCCTGGCGCCGGGCGTTGCCGTCACCGCCCCCCGCTCCGGGCGAGCCCTGACACGGGAGAGACGAACGATGGTCCGCCTGATCGGAAACGACCGGATTGCTCGGATGGCGTTGTTTGCCCTGGCCGTGATGTTCGCCGGCGCGCCGTCCGCGCGGGCGGAAGGGCCCGCCCGGCCGAACGTCCTGTTCATCGCCGTCGACGACCTCAACCACTGGGTCGGGCATTTGGGCCGCAATCCGCAGACGAAAACGCCGAACCTGGACCGGCTGGCGCAGCGCGGCGTCACCTTCACGCGGGCCTATTGCGCCGCCCCGGTCTGCAACCCCTCGCGGGCGGCGGTGATGTCGGGCCTGCGGCCGAGCACCACCGGCGTCTATGACAACGGGCAGGACTGGCGGCCGGTCATTCCCAAGGAAAAGACCCTGACCACGCAGTTCCTCAAGGCCGGATACAACGTCTACGGGGCCGGCAAAATCTATCATTCCAGCGTCCATCGCGAAGGCGAGTGGACTGAATACTTCGCCCGGTCCGACGGAGAGCGGAACCTGCGGCGCCACCCGTCGGCCAAGGACGACGGCGTCGGCGGGATCAGGTTCGCGCCCCTGGAGGGCGACGAAGCGGACATGCCCGATTACCGGGTGGTCAACTACGGCCTCGACAAGCTCCGCTCCAGACACGACCGGCCGTTTTTCCTGGCCATCGGGCTGGTCAAGCCGCACATGCCCTGGAACGTGCCGAAGAAATACTACGACCTGTTCCCGCTCGAGCAGATACGGCTTCCGCCGCACTGCGAGAACGACCTGGCCGACGTGCCGCCCGCGGGCGTGCGCATGGCCAGGCCCGAGGGCGATCACGCGGCGATGCTGCGATCGGGCCGGTGGACAGAGGCCGTTCAAGCCTACCTGGCGACCATCGCCTTCTGCGACGCGATGGTCGGGCGGCTGATCGAGGGGCTGGAACAATCCCCCTACCGCGACAACACCGTCGTCGTTCTGTGGGGCGACCACGGCTGGCACCTGGGCGAGAAGGAGCACTGGCGCAAGTTCGCCCTGTGGGAGGAGGCCGCCCGGGCGCCGTTCATCTGGGTGGCGCCGGGGGTGACCCGTCCCGGCGGGGTGTGCGACCGCCCGGTGGATTTCATGACCCTTTATCCGACGCTCTGCGAGCTGGCCGGCGTTCCCGTGCCCGCCCACGTCGAAGGCCCCAGCCTGGTGCGGCTGCTGCGCGACCCGGCGGCGCCCTGGGGCCGCCCGGCGCTGACCACCTATCACCGCAATAACCACAGCTTCCGCAATGAAAAGTGGCGATACATCCGCTACGCCGACGGCGGGGAGGAGCTTTACGACCACGACGCCGACCCCTACGAGTGGACCAACCTGGCCAAGGACCCGGCGTACGCGCCGATCAAGGCGGGGTTCGCCGGCTTTATTCCGAAAGAGAACGCCCCCGAACTGCCGCGCGGAGGCGGTCGGGCACGCGACGCGGGCGGGAGTGGCGCGGCCGGCCGACAACGTGGCCTCAGCCGGCCGGCACGGTAGACTCCGGCATTGCATCCTGAAACGCCGGAGTGAAAAACTGCACCCGAAGGCTCCGAACAACGACCGACTGGAAGACGACCCCACACGGCGAAGCCGGTCCCATACGGCTAACACTGCACAAAAGGGAAAGCCGGTCCCCACGGGTCGGGGGCGGATCCAGACATGTCCGAATCACCGGGGCTGATGCACACGCGTGGGGGGTGGAACACTTCGTCTGAACCGCGTCCGGCCCGACTCCGGTTTCGGTCAGTTGCCGAGCGAAGCCGGTCCGGTATGATCTGGGTTCGATTACCCGAAGAGAGATTCGACCGGTGGAACTCGACCTCCAGCGTTTTTACAGGATCAACCGCCGATTCCTGATGTGGATCGCGTTCTTCGTGATCCTCTTTCTGCTGCGCGACTTCTTCGCCCTGATGTTCCTGACGTTCATCTTCGCGTTCGTGATGCGCAAGGTGGCCGGCCTTCTGTTGCGCATCGGGCCGCGGCTGCCTTACTGGTTCACGGTGGTCGGGCCGTACCTGATCGTGGTGGCCCTGCTGGTGCTGCTGATGACCACGGCGGTGCCCAAGCTCTACGACGAGGGTCTGGAGTTCTCGCACCGTGTTCCGGGCCTGCTTCAGACGCTGGCCACCGAGATTCACCGCGCCGCCTTGCGGCACAACCTGGAAGACACGCTGGCCAAGTACCTCCAGGCCGACGAGGCGGGCCATCTCAAGTCGACGGAGGCGGCCGGCCCGGACGGCGGCGGAAGCCCGGCCACGCGCCCGGCGACCGCGCCGGCCAGGATCACCAACGAGGCCATCATCGACAAGTTCGAGGAGCTGGCCCTGGGGTTCCTGCCGGCGGTAGAAGGCACCGACCGCCAGGGGGCCCTGCCCGCCCTGCTGGTCAGGTTCGTCAAGGGCCTCACCGGTGGAATGGTGACGTTCCTGTTGGCCATCGTGCTCTCGTTCCTGATCGTCCTGGATTACGACCGCATCCGGCACGAGATCGGCATCTGGTCGCAGGCCCCGGTGGGCCGGTTCTTTCACGAGGCCTCGGCCAGCGTGGTGCAGTTTTCCGAGATGGTGGGGACGGCCTTCCAATGCCAGTTGATCGTGGCGGCCCTGAACACGGTCATCACCGCGGCCGGCCTGCTGATCCTCAGGATCGAGCCGCTGCTGCTGCTGACCACCATCGTGTTCATCTTCGGGCTGATCCCCGTGCTGGGGGTATGGATCTCGTCGGTGCCGATCGTGCTGATCGCGTTCAACGACCACGGCTGGGAGCGGGCGGTGCTGGCCGTGGTTTTGATCACCGTGGTTCACCTGCTCGAGGCCTACGTCTTCAATCCGCGGATTTACGCCGCCCGCTTCCACCTCAATCCGGTGATCGTGCTCATCATTCTGCTGGTGGGGCATGAGCTGTTCGGGGTATGGGGCATGTTGCTGGGCATCCCGGTGACGTACTACGTGCTGAACGTCGCCGGCGTGGTTCCGCTGTCTCGAAAGCAGCGTCGTCCGAAGGGCTTTGCTCAGCCGCCGGCCCCTGACGCGGATGGGTCCGCGCTCGTCGTCGCGGAGGAACCCGGCGGGAGCGCCCCCTGCTGATCGCCGATGGACGCAACGTGAACCCGGCATCCCGCGTCCGTGGCGCAGCCCGCCATCTGTCGTCAGGCGTCTTTCCGTCCGCGCTGGGCCCGGCGGCGGAGTTCGGCCTCGATGAACTCCTGGAGGTCGCCGTCGAGGACTTTCTCGGGGTTGAAAGTCTCGACGCCGGTGCGGTGGTCCTTGACGCGGCGGTCGTCGAGCACGTAACTGCGGATCTGGCTGCCCCAGGCGATTTCGCCCTTGTCGCCGTAGAGCTTCTCCATCTCGCGGTCGCGGGTCTCCTGCTCCAGTCGTTCGATCTTGGATTGCAGGATGGACAGGGCCATGCGCTTGTTCTGGCCCTGGCTGCGTTCGTTGACGCACTCGACGGTGATGCCGGTGGGAATGTGCTTGACGCGAACCGCGGTCGCGACCTTGTTGACGTTCTGGCCGCCGGCCCCGGCCGCCCGGCGGAAATAGACGATGTCCAGCTCGCTCTCCTTGAGTTCGACGTCGATGTCGTCGAGCACGGGCAGCACGTCGACGGCCGCGAAACTGGTGTGGCGGCGCTTGTTGGCGTCGAAGGGGCTGATGCGCACCAGCCGGTGCACGCCGCGCTCGCAGGACAGATAGCCGGTGGCGTAAGGGCCCGACACCTTCAGCGTGACGCCGCGGATGCCCGCGCCTTCGCCCTCGGTCTTGGCCAGCTCCTCGACGGCGTAGCCGTTGCGCTCGAAGTAGCGCAGGTACATGCGGAAGAGCATCTCGGCCCAGTCGCAGGCCTCGGTCCCGCCGGCCCCGGCCTGGATGCTGAAGAAGCAGTCGCGGGCGTCGTTCTTGCCCGACAGCAGGGTCATCAGCTCCACCCGGGCGAGCGCGTCCTGGAGGGCGGTCAACTCGGCGTCGAGCTCCTTGAAGGCGTCGGCGTCGTTGGCCTCCCTGGCCAGCTCGAGCAGCACCTGGGCGTCCTCGGCCTTTTTGAGCAGGTCCTGCACCGGCTCGATGACGCCCTTGAGCGACTTGATTTCTCCGACCACGCCTCTGGCCCGCTCCTGGTGGTCCCAGAAACCGGGCTCGGCCATCAGCGTTTCGAGTTCGGCCTTGCGGGCGATGCGCCGGGGCAAGTCAAAGAGAGTCCCGGATGGCGATGATGCGGCCGGAAAGCTCCTGGAGCGTGCTGGCGGGGTTCTCGAAATGCATCGCGGACTCCTTTCAGGGCCTGGCGTACGTGCAGGCTCCGGTTGAGCGGGGACACTATAGGGGCGAAACGTGGCCGGGGCAACCGGGACGCGGCAACGGGTGAGAAGCGAAAAGTACGCGAGGGCCGTTTGCGGGCGGCGATGGCTTCCGCTGGTTGGGACGATGCCGTGTGGACGATAGAATAAGCGTGCGCCCTCAAACCCCGAAAACCGACCGGCTGGAAGCCGGTCCCACACGGGTTTCAGTTTTTTTCAGCAAGAGATGGGCGCAAGAAGCGCGCATGTCTTGCTTGCGGCCAACGGCCGCCTTGGATCTGGTCGTCCCGGTAGAGCCTGCCGGGGAACCCCTGCGCTCAGAGCCGTTAACCCTGACCGCGTTGGGGATCGAGGTTCGATATCCGGGAATGACTGCAAACCCACTGGCTGCGCGGAACGCGCTGGCCACCGCTGGAAAGGTTCGAGGTTTGGACCGCGCCAGTTTGGGGCTTCCCTTGTGAGCGAATTCATCTGGGACGGCAAGTACGACGCGGCGGGGCGGCGGCGGTGGGTGACGCCGGAGGCCTGGGCGGCGCCGCTGGCGTTGACGGATTGCATTCCCGGG
>JABRVU010000308.1:0-4016 GCA_039961895.1 Phycisphaerae bacterium
ATGAGCGTGGAACGGCCGGGCAGACATGGACCTGATCATCACCATCGACACCGAGGCCGACAACCAGTGGGCCCGTTCCCCGACGCTGACCACCCGCAATACGCGCTTCATCCCCCGGTTCCAGGCGCTGTGCGACCGGTTCGGCTTCAGACCCACCTACCTGTGCACCTACGAGATGGTCGTCGATGGCGAGTTCCAGGCGACGGTCAGGCCGTGGCAGGATTCGGGACGGGCGGAAATCGGCGCCCATCTGCATCCGTGGAGCAATCCGCCGTTCGAGCCCTGGGAGGAACGCGGACACGAACAGCATCCCTTCCCGCATGAGTTGCCGCTGGACCTGTTCGAGCGGAAAATGGCCGTGCTGACCGACGCGATCGGCGAGGCCTTCGGCCGGGCACCGACCAGCTATCGCGCCGGGCGATACGGGCTGGACGCGCCGCACGTCGAGGTGCTGTGCCGGCTGGGCTACGAGGTGGACTGTTCGGTGACGCCGTACTGCTCCTGGTCGCACGCCGGCGGCAGACCCGGCGGGCGCGGCGGCATGGACTTCCGCCGGGCCCGCCCGATGCCCTATCGCCTCAGCCGCGACGACTGCACCCGGGCGGGCGATTCGGCGTTGTGGGAGGTTCCGGTCACCATTCTGTTCACGAAGTGGCCGCTGCGCTCCAGCGAGGCCCTGCGCCGGCTGTTCGTGAGCGCGGCCTCGCCGCGCCTGTCCCACGGGCTGGCCCGGCGGGGATGGGGTCCGCGCTGGTTCCGGCCCCATGGAACCGTCAGCGCGGCGGACCTCTTGACTGTCTACGACACGGCCGAACGCATCGGCCTGCCCTGTGCCGAGATGATCTTTCACTCCTCGGAGCTGATGCCGGGCGGTTCGCCGTATTTCCCCGACGAAGCCTCCATCGAGCGGCTGTATGAGACCTTGGAGGCCGTCTTCGCCGGTCTGGCGGCTCGCGGAGCCAGAGGCGCGCGTCTGACCGACTTCGCCCGGGGCCATTTCGGCGCCATGAGGAGCTGATTCCTTGGAATCCTTGACCCGAACGCCGCGCGACCTGGAGCGCGAATACCTCGAACTCGGCAAGCAGCACGGCTGGTGGCGGCAGGGCGCCGGCCACCTGTATTACTGCCGCAAACTGCTGTTCGGCGGGATCGACCTGGCCGGCAAGCGTTTCCTGGACATCGGCTGCGGCAACGGGCGCTTCTGTCTGTGGGCGGCCATCCGCGGCGCCGCCGAAGTGGTCGGCCTGGAACCCTCGGTGGAGGGCAGTCGCGGCGGCGCCGCCGTCCGCCAGTTCCGCGAGTTCGTGGCCCGGCTGAGGCTCGACAACGTCCGCATCGAGGAGGTGACGCTCCAGGACTTCGTCCAGCCCGGGCGGACCTGGGACGTGGTCCTGCTCCACGCGGCCGTCAATCACCTCGACGAGCCCGCGTGCATCCGACTGCTGGAGGACGAGGCCGCGCGGGAGACCTACCGCGGGCTGTTCAGAAAAATCCGCGAGCTGATGGCTCCCGGCGGCAAGCTGGTCATCATGGATTGCGCCCGCCGCAATCTCTTCGGCGACCTGGGGTGGCGCAATCCCTTCGTTCCCACCATCGAGTGGCACAAGCACCAGCAGCCGAAGACCTGGGCGGCGCTGCTGCTGGAGTCCGGCTTCCGAGAGCCCCGGATCTCATGGCTGACCAGCGGCTACAGCCTGGCCCTGGGCCGGCTGGCTCGAAACCGCCTCTGGGCCTACTGCACGCGCAGCTCGTTCCGCCTCCAGGTGACGGCGGACTGAACCGCCGACGGAGGCTTCGCCGGACTCGCGTTTCGTCGGGACGTGAATCAGCGCGCGGGCCCGACGGCACGTCTTGGTCCGCGGATCGGTCTTGAAGAGGGATACAAGGATGGATTCGGGACTGGAACGGAAGTATCTGGCTTATGGCAGGAGCATGGGCTGGTGGCACCTGAACGTCGCCTTTCGGTATTATTGCAACCGGCAGTTGTTTTCCGGCATCGACCTGCGCGGTGCCCGGTTCCTGGACGTCGGCTGCGGGAACGGACGGTTCTGCTTCTGGGCTTCGGTGCGGGGCGCGTCCGAAGTGCTGGGCCTGGAGCCCTCCACGGAGGGAAGCGGATCCAACCGCGCGGCCGAGCAGTTTCGGCAAGGCATCGCGGCCCTGGGACTTCGTAACGTGGGCATCGAGGAAGTGACCCTCCAGCAGTTCGATCCGAAAGGGCGCAAGTTTGACGTGGTCCTGCTGCACGCCTCGATCAACCACCTCGATGAACGGGCCTGCATCGCGTTGACCGAAGATCCGGACGCCTGGCGCGTTTACGTGGACCTGGGCCGACGTCTCCGCTCGCTGCTGACCGACGGGGGACACCTGGTCATCGTCGATTGCGCCCGCAGAAACCTGCTGGCCGACCTCGGTTGCCGCAACCCCCTGGCCCCGCACATCGAATGGCACAAGCACCAGCAGCCCGGAACGTGGTCGCGGCTGCTGTCGGAAGCGGGTTTCGGCCGGCCGCGGACCCGCTGGGTGTCGTATCCCACCCTGCTGCATCTGGGCGTGCTCATGCGCAATCCCGTCGTCTCGTATCTGACGATCAGCCTCTTCCGGCTGCACCTGCGGGCGCTTTGAGGAGCGGGAACACCGGTTTCCACCACACCATGCACATCGGCTTGCTGACAGGATCGTTTCTCCCCATGGTCGGGGGGCTGGAATGGAAGGTGCATCATCTCGCCTGCGCTTACATGGCGATGGGACACCAGGTGACCGTCCTGACGGCCCTGAAACCCGATTCGTCCATGCCGAAGGTCTGTTGCGAACAGCCTTACCAAGTCATCCGGTTCGGCCTACCCTTCCGGGGAACGGATCGGCTGCTCATCAACCGCTATCTGGGGTTGCGGGCGTTGCGACGGGCGCATCGCGGGTCCGCTCTGGATATCGTCCATGCCCATCATGTGATCATTCCGGCGCACTCCGCCATCCAGTTTCAAAAGTCCGCGGGGGTTCCCGTGGTGCTTACGCCGACGGGGGGAGACGTTCAGTGCGTTCGAGAGATCGGCTACGGCGTGCGGCTCGATCCGTTCTGGGAACGGGTTCTGCGCCGCAACGTCCAGAACGCGGCGGCGGTGACGGCCATCAACCATCACATGGTCGAGGTGCTCGCGGAGCTGGGGGCGCGTTCCCGGCCGCGATACATCCCCAACGGCGTCAGATGGAACGATTTCCAGGTGGCGCGGACGGACCTGCTGGCCCGGCGGCTGGGGCTGCCGGCCGGCGCGTTCGTGTTCCTGTCCGTCGGGCGGCTGGTCGAGGTCAAGAACCAGGCCGGGCTGCTGACCGCCTTCGCCCAGGTGGCCCGACGCTGCCGGGAGGCGGTCCTGGTCCTGGTGGGGCGCGACGTGCCCAGCCTGGGCCCCCAGGCCCGGGAAGGAGGGCTGGAAAAACGGGTTTTTCTGATCGACCAGTTGCCGATAACAGAGTTACCGGCCGTCTTCCGCAGCGCGGACGCCTACGTCAGCGCGGCGCTGATGGAGGGTTTTCCGCAGGTGGTGGCCCAGGCCCTGGCGTCGGGACTGCCCTGTGTGTTGAGCGACAACCCCGGCCATCGGGCCGTGGCCGGGGTCGGTGGAGCCATCGTCGTGAACGGCACTGGTCCGGATGAGCTTGCGGAGGGCATGATCCGCCTGGTCGAGGACCGGGCCCTGGCCGGCGAACTGGCCGCCGCTGGCCACGAGGGCAGCCGGGCCTATGATTGGGACGAGATCGCACGGCAGTACCTCCAGCTTTTCGAGGAGGTGCGCGAGGGAGATGCCTGATGCCCGATCTGCTCCAGCCCTATGAGGAGCCCGCCGGGTGGGACCGCACCGAGACGTCGACGGCCGCGGCCCTCGACGTCGAACGCCCCGGCTCCCTGGCCCGCAAGTGCGTCGAGTTCCTGTTCTACGCCAGCCTGTTGAACAGCACCTTCCTCTACACCACGGGCGGGTGGGCCATTCCGGGCCTGGGCGGCGGCGTCCTGGTGC
>JABRVU010000309.1:0-9429 GCA_039961895.1 Phycisphaerae bacterium
CCGTGCCCCCCAACCCCAGCCGCCCCCCGGTCACGCTGCCGGTACGGCTCGCCGCCGTGGCGGTGCCGGCGGTCGTCGGGCTGCAACTGCTCCTGTGCCTGCTGATCCTGAAGAACTACCGGTTTGAGACGTATGCCTTCCGCCTGGCCTTTCTGCTGGCGGCCGGCGGGTGGGTGATTCATCATTTCCTCCCGCGGGCGGCCCGCCTGCCCTTCTTCGTGCTGCTGTCGCTGGCCACGATGGTCTACCTCCTGGGGATCGACGCCGGCCGGCCCAGCATCCCGGTCGGGCTTCTGCGCGCGGGCGCGATCGTGGGGATCGGCGGCGTGCTGATCGGCATCTGCCACCTGCCCGTGGGCTTCTGGGCCCGGGCGGGCCTGCTGGCGGCGGCGGGCGCGCTGATCGCCGTGGGGCGGCATCGGCTGCTGGGCGGGCCGGAGTGGGGCGTACTCTGGCCGGTGCTGGCGGCCATGTTCATGTTCCGGGTGATGATCTACCTCTACGACGTCTCCAGCGCCAAGCAGAAGCCGACCCTGGCCCAGACGCTGGCGTATTTCTTCATGGTTCCCAACGTCTGCTGCCTGCTCTTCCCGGTGGTGGATTTCAAGACTTTCTGCCGGACCCATGAGGACCGCCCGAACTGGTCGACCTACCAGAACGGGCTGCGGCGGATCACCCGCGGCCTGGTGCAGTTGGCGCTCTATCGGCTGGTGGCCAGCGTCCTGTTCATCCCGCCGGCCGACGTGCGTGACGGGAGCGACCTGGCTCAGTTCGTGCTGGCCAACTCCCTGCTGTATCTGAAAGTCTCCGGCCTGTTTCACGTCGTCGCCGGACTGCTGCTGCTGTTCGGGTTCAACCTCCCGGAGACCAACCGGCGGTACTTCCTGGCCTCGAGCTTTACCGACTACTGGCGGCGGGTGAACATCTACTGGAAGGACTTCATGCTGAAGGTCTTCTACTACCCCGCCTATTTCCGGCTCAAGAAGTGGGGTCCGACCGGGGCCCTGGCCGGGGCCACCTGCTTCAGCTTTTTCGTCACCTGGCTGCTGCACGCCTACCAGACCTGGTGGCTCAAGGGCGAGGCCTCGTTCAGTTGGCCGGACCTGCTGTTCTGGTCGATCCTGGCGGGGCTGGTGCTGGTCAACGTGCTGTGGGAGGACCGGCTCGGTCGGCAGCGGAAGCTGGGGCCGGGAGGGTATACGCCGTTGGAGGCGGTCGTCCTGGTCGTGAAAACCGCCCTGACCTTCGCCTGCGTGAGCGTGCTGTGGTCGCTGTGGAGCAGCGGGAGCGTCGTGGAGTGGCTGCGGATGTGGCGGCTGGCGGACGGATCCACGGCCGCGTGGGGCGCCGCGGCCATGGCCGTCGTCATGATCGCCACGCTGCTGCTGGAAGTGCTGCCCGGCTCGTTCGGCGGCAAGCCGCGCGGGCCGGCCGGGCCCTCCTGGCGTCCGCCAGCCCGTTCCGCCGCCGGGTGCACGATCACGCTGCTGGCCGTGCTGGTACTGGCCGAGCCGGCCGTTCAAGGCCTCGTGCCGGCGACCCTTCAGCCGTATCTGGAAGTGATGGCCCGCGGCAGCGCCTCCGAAGGCCAGCGCGGCGGCAACGACCGCGGCTACTACGAGCAGTTGGACTCGGTCCGCGTCCAGGACCGGGCCCTTCAGGAAGTCTGGCTGCGGGCCGCGATCCCACCGGGGTCCGACGTGATGGTGCGGGTCAACGATTACCGCCACCTGGTCTTCCCGCCGAACCTGCGGCTGGCCAACTATCACGGCGCGGACTTCTCCACCAATCGCTGGGGCATGCGCGACCGCGATTATGAACAGGCCAAACCCGCCGGCACGGTGCGTATCGCCGTGCTGGGTTCGTCGCACGTGATGGGCTGGGGCGTGGCTGACAGGGACGTCTTCGACATCCGGCTGGAAGAGCGGCTGAACGCGGCCGCGGATAGACTGGCCTCCGGCGTGAAGTTCGAGGTGCTCAACTTCGCCTCGCAGGGCTGGAGCCCGCTGGCCCAGCTCGAGGTGGTCGAACGGCAGGTGAAGGCATTCAGCCCCGACGTGGTGGTGTACGTGGGGCATTCCAACGATTCGGTCTGGCTGATCGGGAACCTGCACGCGGGGTTGCGGAAGGGCCTGCCGCTGCCGCGTGCGTATCTGGCGGAGACGCTGGTCGCCGCCGGCGTCACCGGACGGACCAACGAAGTGATCGCCCGCGGCCGCCTGCGGCCGTTCGAGAGCGGTCTGCTGGCCCGAACGTACCAGGCCCTGGCCGATGCGTGCCGGGCGGCGGGTGCGTTGCCGGTCGGCGTGTTCCTGCCCCTGCCGCGCGAGTCGGCCCGGCCGGCCGAGATCGCCGGCTTCACCCGGGCCCTGGCCGACGCCGGATTCGTGTTGCTCGACTTATCAGACGTTTACCAGGGAAAAGACCGCGAGGAGTACGCCGGCCCCGACCCGGGCGGCCATTCCAACGCCAAGGCCCACGCGCTGATCGCCGATGTTTTGTACGATCGGCTGACCGGTGACCCGCGCATCGACCTGGCGGGCCTGGCCCGAAAGGCGGTGGAAAGGAAACCGCCGGTGGACGCACCCGCGACGAGGGAATGACGCGGCGGACAGGCAGCGACTCCGTGCGCGTGCTCAATCCGCCGGTCTCACCGGCGAAACGCCAGTGACAAGGGTCTCGGGGCACACGGTAACAGGAAATAGGATCGAGCGTTTATGGCACTCTATCAACTACTCGAAGCATCGGCCCGGAGGCGCCCCGGCCACACCGCGGTCGTCGAACCCGGCGGCGGCGAGATCGACTACGCCTCCCTCGATCGGCTCTCGGACCGCCTGCGCGACCGGCTGGTGGCGATGGGCGTTCAACCCGGCGACCGCGTGGGCATGTACCTGCGCAAGTCGATCGACGGGGTGGCCACCATCTTCGGCATCCTCAAGGCCGGCGCCGCCTACGTCCCCGTGGACCCCACCGCCCCGGCCTCGCGCAACGCCTTCATCCACAACAACTGCGCGGTCCGGGCGGTGGTCACCGAGCGTCGCGTCGAGGCCGCCTACCGGGAGGAACTCGCCAAACTGGGGCCGGTGCCGCCCATGATCGTCATGGAAAAGACCGGCGGGGGCGCCGGCCTGCACCAGGCCCTGGAGGGCCTCGGCGCGGCCCCGGTTTCGGCCAGCGTTCCGCGGGGCGACGACGACCTGGCCTATATCCTCTATACCTCCGGCTCGACCGGCAAACCCAAGGGCGTCATGCTCTCGCATCGCAACGCCCGCAGCTTCGTGGACTGGTGTTCTCAGGAACTCGATCCGCGCGAGACCGACCGCTTCTCGTCGCACGCACCGTTCCACTTCGACCTGTCCATCCTGGACATCTACGTGCCCATCAAGCACGGCGCCACCCTGGTTCTGGTGCCCGAAGAGATCGGCAAGGAGCCGCTGGCCCTGGCCGAACTGATCGCGAAGTACCGCATCAGCGTGTGGTACTCGGCCCCGTCGATCCTGAGCCTCATGGCCCAGTTCGGCAGGCTGCCCGAGCGCGACCTGTCGGCCCTGCGGACGGTGCTGTTCGCCGGCGAGGTCTTCCCCATCGTGCACCTGCGTTCGCTCAAGAAGCAGGTGCCGCACCCGCGCTATTTCAACCTCTACGGGCCGACGGAAACCAACGTGTGCACCTGGTATGAATGCCCGCGGGAAGTCGAGGAGACGCGCGTGGACCCCTACCCCATCGGCAAGGTGTGCTCGAACCTCGAGGGCAAGGTGGTCGACGCCGACGGCCGGCCGGTCGAACCCGGCGAGGAGGGCGAGCTGTGCATCGCCGGCCCCAACGTGATGCAGGGCTACTGGGCCCTGCCCGAGCTGACCGCCGCCGGATTTCTGCCGCCCGACGGTTCCGGCAAGCGCTGGTATCGCACCGGCGACCTGGTGGTGCTGGACGCCAACGGCGATTACATCTATCGCGGGCGGCGCGACCGGATGATCAAGAAGCGCGGCTACCGCGTCGAGCTGGGCGAGATCGAGGCCTGCCTGTACCGGCATCCCCAGGTCCGCGAGGCCGCGGTGGTGGCCCTACCCGACGACCAGTTGGGCATGAAGGTCATCGCCCACCTGGTCGGCCGCGAGCAGGTCCGGCTCTCGATCATCGAACTCAAGCGGTTCTGTTCCGAGCACCTGCCGGTCTACATGGTGCCCGACGTGTTCCGCTTTCACGAGGTCCTGCCCAAGACCTCGACGGACAAGACCGATTATCAGAAACTCAAGGACCTGGCCTGATCGGCCCGGCCGGGAAGGCCGGGGGCGGCCCTTCGCCAAGGAGTTGAGCGGTGGATTTTTCCTGGACCGATGAGCAGCGTGAACTGTTCGACGCCGTGGTGCGCTTCGCCGGCGGCGCGCTCAACGACAACCTCATCGAGCGCGACCGCAACGGCGTTTTCAACCGCGAGGGCTGGACGGCCTGCGCCAGGTTCGGCATCCAGGGCATGCCCGTGCCGAGCGAATACGGCGGGCTGGGGCTGGACGCGCTGACCACCGTGGCCGCCCTCGAAAAGCTGGGCTACGCCTGCCGGGACAACGGCCTGGTCTTCTCCATCAACGCCCACATGTGGACGGTGGCCATGCCGCTGGTGGCCTTCGGCACCGAAGACCAGAAGAAGAAGTATCTGCCCGGCCTGTGCGACGGCACGCTGATCGGCGGCAACGCCATGAGCGAGCCGGACTCCGGCTCCGACGCCTACGCCCTGCGCACCACCGCGGTCAGGAAGGGCGACCGCTACGTCCTCAACGGCAGCAAGACCTTCGTGACCAACGGCCCGGTGGCCGACCTGGTCGCGGTCTATGCCTCCACCGACCGCTCGAAGGGCGCCAACGGGATCAGTTGCTTTCTGGTCGAGAAGAGCTTCCCCGGGCTGACCGTGGCCAAGAAGCTCGAAAAGATGGGCATCCGCACCTCGCCGATGGCCGAGCTGTTCTTCGACAACTGCGAGGTGCCGGCCGAGAACCGCCTGGGCCGCGAGGGCGCCGGCCCCAGCCTGTTCACCCACTCGATGAACTGGGAGCGGGGCTGCATCCTGGCCAGCGCCGTCGGGGCCATGCAGCGCCTGGTGGACACCTGCGTCCGATACGCCAAGGAGCGCCGGCAGTTCGGCCAGTCCATCGGCAAGTTCCAGCTCGTGGGCAGCAAGCTGGTGGACATGAAGCTGCGCACCGACACCGCCCGCCACCTGCTCTATTACGGGGCCTGGCTGCGCAGCAAGGGCAAGAACGCGATCATGGAGGCGGCCATGGCCAAGATGTACATCAGCGACTGCTGGGTGAGGTGCTGCGAGGACGCCATCCAGATCCACGGCGGATACGGATACATGGTCGATTACGAGATGGAGCGCGAGCTGCGCGACGCCATCGGCAGCCGGCTCTATTCCGGGACCAACGAGATCCAGCGGAACATCGTGGCCTCGCTGATGCTGTAACCTGTGGCACCGGCGTCCCGCCGGTGAAGTGGATTGTCGCGGTCGGTGGCGAGAGCCGGCCGCGCGGGACCTGTTGCGACCGCCGTCCGGCGTGGAACGGCCGGTCGCCGCGACTCAAGTGCCTCATGAAGATACTGGTCACGTTCAAGAGCGTTCCCGAGAACGGGGCGGCCGAAGCGAACACGCGGGTCATCAACCCCTTCGACGCCATCGCCGTCGAGGAGGCCCTGCGCCTGCGCGAGCGCGGCGAAGCGGCGGAGGTGGCGGCGGTCACCATTGGCGAGCCGGCGGTCGAGGAGCAGTGCCGGGCGGCCCTGGCCATGGGCGCGGACCGCTGCATCCGGATCGACGACGCCCGGCCGCTGGACCCCTACGCGGTGGCGCGAATCCTCAAGGCGGTCGTGGATCGGGAATCGCCCGGGATGGTCCTCATGGGCAAGCAGGCGGTGGACGACGACTGCGGCCAGACCGGCCAGATGCTGGCCGGCCTGCTCGGCTGGCCGCAGGCCACTTTCGCCTCCCGGATCGCGCTGGCCGCCGGCCGCGAAACGGCGGAATGCACCCGCGAGACCGACGCCGGACTGGAGGTGATCGAGGTCCGGCTCCCGGCCGTCTTCACCGCCGATCTGCGCCTGAACGAGCCGCGCTACGTCTCGCTGCCGGGGCTGGTCAAGGCCCGCAAGAAGCCCATCGAAGTCCTGACCTGCGCTCAGCTAGGCGTGGACGCGCGGCCGAGGACCGCTCTCCTGGCCGTCGCCGCGCCGCCGCAGCGGGCCGGCGGAGCCGTCGTGGCTTCGGTCGATGAACTGGTCCTGAAACTCCGCGAAGAGGCGAAGGTGATCTGATGGGCCGGACGCTGATCCTGATGGAACTGGACGGTCGGCGGGTCAAGCGTTCGTCGCTTCACGCCGTCGGCTTCGCCCGCCGGCTGGGGGGCGATTACGTGCTGTTGGTGATCGGCCACCACCTGGCCGAGGCGGCCACCTCGCTGGTCGGCTACGGGGCTGAGACGGTGCTGACCGCGGACGACCCCGCGCTGGCCGAGCCGCTGGCCGACCGCTATGCCCAGGTGGTCGTCGAAGCGGCCCGCGCCTCGCGGGCCGACGTGATCGTGGCCGCGGCCTCGACCTTCAGCAAGGACATCCTGCCGCGGGCGGCGGCCCTGCTCGACGCGGCCATGCTGACCGACGTGGTGGGCCTCGAACCGCGCGACGGGCAAACCGTCTTCAACCGGCCGATCAACGCCGGCAGCCGGATCGCCACCGTGGCCCTCGAGGGTCCGGTGCGCGTGCTGACCGTGCGGGCTTCGGCCTTTCCGGTGCCGGACCAGGCTCCGGCGGAGTCGCCGATGGGCCGACTGGCCGTCGAGGCCGACGCGCTCCCCGCGGGCACGCGGTTCGTTTCGCGCCAGCAGCGGACCTCGACCCGCCCGGATTTGGGCGAGGCCCGGGTGGTCGTCGCCGGGGGCCGGCCGCTCAAGGACGCCGCCACCTTCGAGAAACTCATCGGCGGCCTGGCCGACGTGCTGGGCGCCGCGGTCGGCTCGACGCGGGCGGCGGTCGACGCCGGCATGGCCTCCAACGATCTTCAGATCGGACAGACCGGCCGCGTCATCGCCGCCGATCTGTACATCGCCGCGGGCATCTCCGGCTCGATCCAGCATCTGGCCGGCGTGAAGGACTGCCGCGTCATCGTGGCCATCAACAAGGACCCCGAAGCGCCCCTGGTCAAGGCGGCCACCTACAGCCTCATCGGCGACCTCTTCCAGGCCGTCCCCGAACTGACCGAGGCCCTGAAAAAGAGGACCTGACCCGACGTGAGCCCCACCCGCGAGGTTTTCGGCAACATCGCGCCGTGGATGCGCGTGGTGTTCTATGGCGCGATCCTCGCCAGCCTGGGCCTGACGGCCTGGCAGGTCTATCGCCGCGCGCGTCTCTGGCGGCGCGGAGAGAAGCGCGGCCCGTGGGACTGGCGCGCGGGGCTCAAGCGGCTGCTCGTTTACGCCCTGCTTCAGAAGCGCGTGCATCGACGCTCGTTGGGCGGCGTCCTGCACCTGCTGCTGTTCTCGGGCTTTCTGATGCTGACCGTGGGCACGACCCTGCTGTTCATCGCCCACGCCGGGCCGGTCGATTTCCACCACGGCTGGTACTACCTGTTCTATGAGCTGACGCTGGATGCGTTCGGCCTGGCCTTCTGCGTCGGATGCGTCCTGGCCCTCTATCGGCGCGCCGCCGCCCGGCCCGCGGGACTCGGCCACGCCGGAAGCGACTGGTACGTCCTGGCGTTGCTGCTGGCCTTGGGGCTGACGGGTTTCGCCATCGAGGCCCTGCGGCTGCATTACACGCAGGTTGACGCCCCCATCGCCCGCTGGTCGTTCATCGGGCACGGGCTGGACCGGCTGCTGCTGTCAGGCGTATCCCTTGAAGCGGCTCGCTCGATGCACCTGGCCGTCTGGTGGCTGCACACCGCGCTGGTCGTGGCGTTTTTCGTGACCTTGCCGATGACCCGGCTGTTCCACGTGATCGCCGGCCCGCTGCACGTCGCGGCCAAGGCCGACAGGCATGCGGGGGCGCTGCTGCCAGTCTCGATGGAACAGGTCGAGCAGACCGGCCGGGTCGGCGTCAGCGCCATCGAGCACTTCGGCCGGGCCCAGTTACTCAGCCTTGACGCCTGCATGGAATGCGGGCGCTGCTCGCGGGCCTGCCCGGCGCTGGCCACCGGCAAGCCGCTCGATCCCAAGTCGGTGGTCGTCGCCCTGCGCGAGCAGATGGCCGCCGCCGGCGAGACGGCCGAGCCGCCTTCCCTGCACGGCCGGGCGGTCATGGCCGAGACGCTCTGGGCCTGCACCATGTGCCAGGCCTGCGTCGATGAATGCCCGGTGCTCATCGGACACGTCGATCTGATCTCCGACCTGCGGCGGCACCTGGTCAGCGAGGGGCAGATCTCCGGCTCGCCGGCCGACGCCATGCGCAAGATCGCGTCGTTCGGCAACCCCTACGGGCGTCCCAACGCCCAGCGCATGGAATGGGCCGAGGGGCTGGACGTCCCCACCGTCGAGACCGATCCGGATTTCGAATACCTGTTGTGGGTCGGCTGTGCGGGGGCGTTCGATCCGCGGGCCCAGAAGGTCGTCCGCGCGACGGCGCAACTGTTGCGGCGGGCCGGCGTGCGCTTCGCCGTGTTGGGCACCAAGGAAACCTGTACGGGCGACTCGGCCCGGCGGCTGGGCGACGAGTTCCTCTTTCAGGAGAAGGCCACAGCGGTCATCGAGACGCTCAACGCCCACAGGGTCCGCAAGATCGTCACCGCCTGCCCGCACTGCCTCAACACGATCAGGAACGAGTACCCCCAGTTCGGCGGCCATTACGAGGTCGAGCATCACAGCCGGTTGCTGGCCCGATTGGTGGAGAGCGGCCGACTGGCCGCGGCCCGCCCGGCCGACGGGCCGATCACCCTTCACGACCCCTGCTACCTGGCCCGGGTCAACGGCGAAGTGGAAGCGCCGCGGAAACTGCTGAACGCCGCCGGCTCGACCGGCGGGCTGCGCGAGATGCCCCGCCACGGCCGGCAGACCTCCTGCTGCGGCGCGGGCGGCGGTCGCATGTGGTTCGAGGAGCCGCCCGCTCAACGCGTCTCGCGCCAACGCGCCGCCGAGGCCCTGGGCACCGGCGCGAAACAGCTCGTCACCGCCTGCCCCTTCTGCCTGAACATGCTGACCGACGGCATGGCCGGCACGCCCGGCGGAGAGAACGTCCGCGTGCTCGACGTCGCGGAGGTGCTGTCCGCTCAACAAGATGAAGCGGCCCCCACTGGCCATAACAAGCCCGAGAAGGAGCCATCGGCGCCATAGCCGACGTTCATCGTCGCTTGCGGATCGATGCCCGCGGACTGTCGCCCCGGCGGGAACGGGGTTTTCGGCGGCGCGCGGCCAGGCTGAGCAGCGTCAACGGGAGGGCACCGGCCGTACC
>JABRVU010000310.1:0-7825 GCA_039961895.1 Phycisphaerae bacterium
ACCTCGTCGGAATCGGCTCTGTGAACGCGCCCGGCAGCGGCTCGACGATGACGCCCGGCATCGGCGAGCCGAGTTCGGCTCGTCGGTGCGAGGGCCGAGCGGTCGTTTTGAGGATCAGGCGGTGGATGGGGCCGAACCATTCGCGCATCATCGCCATCCACTGTCCGATGCGTGGGCGTTCGATCGACGAGAGTGTGGCCGAGGGCCGGTCATCCGTGCCGGCGGCCGGCGCGGGCCCGTCGGCGTCTTCTTCGCACGGCGATTCGCACCCCGTCGGATGCGGGAGCAGGTCGCGCAGCATCCAGCCCGGCTCGCTCGCGATCGACAGACCGGCGGCGAATTCAGCCGGGGCGGCCTGGTCGGGCGCATCGACCGGATCCAGGCAAGGCGAGGAGGGTTCGTCGGCCGACGGCTCGGCCGGCGCGGGTTCCGCGGGAACCGCCGGGACGGCGGCGTTGGCAGCCAGCGCGACCGGCCTGGCGAACAGCTCGCCGCGACGGGCCGCCTCTTCGATGGCCTCCGCGGGGAGCAGTTCCAGCCGCTTGCGGGCGGCGGCCAGCTTGGGATTCATCGCCAGGGCCTGCTGAAAGGCCTGGGCCGCCTCGACCGCCCGCTTCTTGGACTGATACATCAACCCCAGGTTGTAGTACGCATCCTCCGGCTGGAGCACCAGGCGGAACTGCTCCAGGGCCTTCTCATATTCGCCCTGCTGGGCCAGCACCATCCCCAGGTTGACCCGGGCCCGAGGAAAGTCGGGCTCCAGCGACAGGGCTTTCTCCAGTGCGGCCCGGGCTTCGGGCCAGCGCCCCTGCATGGTGTAGCTGAACGCGAGGTTATTGTGCAGATAGGCCTGGCGGGGGGCGATCTGAATGGCCCGCAGAAAGGCCTGGTCGGCCTCGGCGTATTTGCCCAGCCGGTCAAGCACCACGCCCAGCCGGTTGTAGGCCTCGAAGTGATCGGGCCGGGCCCCGATGGCCAGCCGGTACTGTTCGGCGGCCCGGGCCAGCTTGCCCTCGCTCTCGTGGAGGCGTCCGGCGGCCAGGTGCGTGTCCGGCAGAATCTCCGGCGGCGAACCTTCCGCCAGGTCCGCGGAACTCGTCGGCGTCACCTGGGTCACGACCGGCCGGGGCTGCCGGACGGGCGAACCCGCCGGCCCCGCCTGGCAGCCGGCCAGCGCCAGGACGAGAATCGCCGAACACAGACCCATCGCGTCGCGCATCCCTGCGAACATCCCCAGTCTCCTTACTTTTGAGCGCTGAAGGTCGACTCGGTCCAGGCCTTGCCCTTCTGCTCGCGGCCCTGCTGCTCGGGGCTGAAGGTGCTGAACTCGCGGATGGCGGCGGCTTCCGCGCCCCGCAGCCCGCGTCCGGCGGCCAGGCCCGATTCGACCGCGAAGGTCTTGGGGTCCACGCCGGCCTGGGCCAGGAAGGACTGAATGCGTTCGCGCCGTTCGCGGGCCAGCGGCTCGGGGTCCTCCAGGCCGTCGTAGTGCACGGTTCCCCCGTACTCCTTGAGCAGGTCGGCGTAGCGCATCAGGCGGCGCAGGCCGAGCGCGTTGAGGTCCGGCCGGTTGGATACGAAGTGGGCCGGCGACATGGACATCTCCGCCAGCAGGGCGTTGTCGTTCATGTACACGTAGGTGTCCTGCATGGCGTGAGGCCGATCGCTGGCCCCCTGGGGCGGAGCGTTCAACCGCTGCGCCGGCTCGGTGCAGCCGGCGGCGAAGCACGCCATGCAGCCGGCCGCCGTGATGACGACTCGCCCGCCGAACCTGGAACCCATACTGGTCATGATTGAGCCCTCGGATGGTCTTCAACAACGCGACGCGCGGGCTGGCCCGCCGTCGTGATCGCTACTCTGGTGACGTTATCGGTCAACCGCCGGCCCGGATTGCGGATTTCGGACCGTGGATTTCGGATTCGAGGGGTCAGGATTCAAGGTTCAGGGTTCAGGTGCGCGGAGCGGCGGAATCACCGGTGAGTTGGCGGGCACGAGGAGGCGCCGCGCGGCGGGACGATCGCTCTTGACGTGCCAGCATTGGCGAGTAGGCTATTATCGGACTGGATGTTACGGGCTGTTCGTTTCGTCAAACACGGTGGGATTCCGGATCGGCCGGCTCGCGGCGCGGCCGGACCGGTCCGCACAGGCACAGGCCCAAGGCCTGAGGGAGGTCGATCATGGTGGCCACGCTCACGCAGAAAATCGCTCCGCCCAAGGTTCGGCTGACCAAGAACCTGATCGGCGGGCAATGGGTGGACGCCCAGTCGGGCAAGACCTTCGAGACCTACAACCCGGCGACGGGCGAGGTCATCGCCAACGTGGCCTCGAGCGACGCGGCCGACGTGAGCAAGGCGGTGGCCGCCGCCCGCAAGGCCTTCGAGGGCCCGTGGTCGAAGTTCAGCGCCCGGCAGCGCGGGGCGGTGCTGTACAAGCTCGCCGACCTGATCGAGAAGAACGCCGCCGAGCTGGCCGCCCTCGAGGTGCTCAACAACGGCAAGCCCATCAGCGAGGTGATGGCCGCCGACCTGCCCCTGGTCATCAACACCTTCCGCTACTTCGCCGGCTGGGCCGACAAGGTCTACGGCGAGACCATTCCCGTCGACCGGGCCATGGGCAACTTCCTCTGCTACACCAAGCGCGAGCCGGTGGGCGTCTGCGGTCAGATCATCCCCTGGAACTTCCCCATGCTGATGGTCACCTGGAAGTGGGCCCCGGCCCTGGCCTGCGGGAACACGGTGGTGATGAAGCCCGCCGAGCAGACCCCGCTGACCTGCCTGCGGATGGCCGAGCTGGCCATGGAGGCGGGCATCCCCGAGGGCGTCATCAACGTGGTCAACGGCTTTGGCGAGACCGCCGGCGACGCCCTGGTCAAGCACGAGGACGTGGACAAGATCGCCTTCACCGGCGAATACAAGACCGCCCAGATCATCATGGCCAACGCGGCGGCGACGCTCAAGCGGCTGACCTTCGAGCTGGGCGGCAAGAGCCCCAACGTGGTCTTCGCCGACGCCGACCTGGACCAGGCCGTGGCCGGGGCCATGACCGGCATCTTCTTCAACCAGGGCGAGGTGTGCTGCGCGGGCAGCCGGCTGTTCGTCGAGCAGTCGGTGCACGACAAGTTCGTGGAGAAATTCGCCGGGGCCGCCAAGGCCCGCAGGCTGGGCGACCCCTTCGACCCGGCCACCGAGCAGGGCGCCCAGGTCTCCAAGGAGCAGTTCGACAAGATCCTCAAGTACATCGACATCGGCAAGAACGAGGACCGGGCCACCTGCCTGACCGGCGGCGAGCGCTTCGGCGACAAGGGCTACTTCGTCAAGCCGACCATCTTCACCAACGTCCGCAACGACATGCGCATCGCCCAGGAGGAGATCTTCGGCCCGGTGGTGACGGTGCTGCCGTTCAGGAGCGTGGACGAGGTCATCAGGCAGGCCAACACCACGATCTACGGGCTGGCCGCCGCGGTGTGGACGAAGGACCTGACCAAGGCCCACGCCCTGGCCGACAGTATCCGGGCCGGCACGGTGTGGGTGAACTGCTACAACACCTTCGACCCCGGCGCGCCGTTCGGGGGCTACAAGTTCTCGGGCCAGGGCCGCGAGTGCGGCAAGGACGCGCTCAACCACTACACCGAGATCAAGACGGTGTGGGTGAACCTGGGCCCGTCGTGAAACGTTGAACGGCCACCAGCCACGGTCGCATTCTGCCGCGGGCGATTACCGCGACGCGCCAGGGTGGGTTTTTCCCGGGCCTCGTCATGAGCCGGCAACCGCCGTTCATGGCGATGCTTCAGCGCCTCGCCCGGTTGCCGGCCACCCGCCGGCAGAAGCAGGTCGCAGACTCAGTCACGCGGTCGAATCGGGAGGATTGAGCGCCGCACGGACGCAGGAGCCGCGCGGTCCGGCGGCGGGTCAGCGGTTGACGTAACCGGCGATGAAATCGGCGGCCCCCTGCACGGTGACGACGGCCAGGGCGGCCTCCTGCTCCATCTCGATGCCGAACTCCTCCTCGAACGCCGCCACCAGCTCGACGCTCTGCGAGGACTCCGCGCCCAGGTCGAACACGAAGTTGTCGGTCGGCTTGATGGTCTGCGGCTCCAGGCCCAGCACCCTGGCCACCACCTTGATGACGCGATCCAGGATTTCCTGTTGCGTAGCCATAGCGGATGACTCCCTTGCCCGTTGTCGTCGGCCGGCGGTCAACGCCGGTCGCGGATTATCGCAGGTCTTCGACGGCCGGTACAGGGCCGGCCGCCGCCCCGCCGCGCAAACGTCCGCAAGCCCGTTCCTCTGCGCGATCTTCGCGGCCTGGCGGTCAGAGTGCATCCCACAACCCGTGTGGGACCGGCTTCCAGCCGGTCGGTCCTGGGGGTTCAGGGCGCACGCTCAATATGACAGCGCCATCTCGTAGCGGCCTGCGGTGAGTGCAGGCCGTGGAAAGCCAGAAGCCAGCCCACGGCCGGCACAGGGGCCGGTCGCTACAGATGCAAACCAGCGCTGTCATATCAATCATCCCAGGCGGATCCGCACGTCGGCCACGTGGCAGCCCTGCCCGGCCGGGTGCACGATCAGCGGGTTGACGTCGCACTCGGCGATGCGCGGAAAGTCGGCGGCCAGTTGCGAGAGCCGCTTGAGGGCCTCCTCGACCGCGGGCGTATCGCACGGCGGCCGGCCGCGAACCCCCTCCAGCAGCCGCGAGGCCCGCAAACCCCGGACCATCCCCGCCGCCTCCGACTCGCGGATCGGCACCACCCGGAAGGTCACGTCCTTGAGCACCTCCACGTAAATCCCGCCCAGCCCGAACATGATGACGTGCCCGAAGACCGGATCGCGGTTCAGGCCCAGGATCACCTCCACGCCCGCCGGGATCATCCGTCGCACCAGGATGCCCTCTAAATCCGTCGGTTCGAGCCGGGCGAGCACGCGGTCGCGCATCTGGTTGAACGCCGACCGCACCTCGGCGGCGGATTGCAGATTGAGGGCCACGCCGCCGGCCTCGGACTTATGCACGATCTTCCGCGAGATGGCCCGCAACACCACGGGGAAGCCGATCCGCTCGGCGGCGGCGGCGGCCTCGGCCGCGCTGACGACCAGTTCGCCGGGCACCAGCGGAAAACCGTAGGCGGCCAGCACCTTGAGGGCCTCGGTCTCGGGCAGATACCCGTCCGGGGCGGCGTCGAGGACGGCGGCCGCGGCCGTCCGGTCCACCTCGTAGCGCTTCACGGTCGTCCGCTCGCGGTCGAGCCAGTTGCGATAGCGCACCGCGTCGCGCATCGCGTCGCAGGCCCACTCGGGAAGCAGGTAGTGCGGAATCTGGTGGGCCTGGAGCACGTCGATGCCCTCGGCCACGTCCTTGGAGCCCATGAACGAGCAGGCCAGCGTCTTGCCGCTGGCGGCGAAGCGCTCGGCGGCCCGGCAGATGGCCTGGGCGATGGCGTTGATGTTGGTCATCGACTGCGGAGTGAGGATGACCAGCACCTGATCGACGCTCTCCTCGTTGAAGGCCGCCTCGATGGCCGCCACGTAGCGATCGTCGCGGGCGTCGCCGATCACGTCGATGGGGTTTTTCACGTTGGCCGTCGCCGGCAAGGCCGCCTTCAGACGGGCGGTGGTCGCCTCCGAGAAGCGGGCCAGCTCCAGCCCGCGCTCGATGGCCGCGTCGGTGGCCATCACGCCCGGACCGCCCGCGTTGGTGACGATGGCGATGCGGTTGCCGCGCGGCAGCGGCTGATAAGCCAGCAACTGGGCGGTGTTGAACATCTCCTCGATCGAGCCGCTGCGGATGATGCCGGCCTGCTCGAAGACGGCCGAGCAGACCGCGTCGGAGGCGGCCAGGGCCCCGGTGTGCGAGGCGGCCGCCGCCGCCCCCTGGGCCGTCCGCCCGCCCTTGAGCGCCAGGATCGGCTTGGGATGGCTCCGCTCGCCGGTGATCTCCAGGGCCACTTCGATCAGCTCATGGCCCCGCGTGATCTCCTCGAGGTACATCAGGATGACCGAGGTCTGGGGGTCATCGGCCAGGAACTTGAGCAGGTCGATCTCGCTGACGTCGGCCTTGTTGCCCAGGCTGACGAACTTGGAGAAGCCGATGTGCTTGCCGGCGGCGTAGTCCAGCACCGCCGTGCACAGCGCCCCGCTCTGCGAAAGGAAGCCGATGTGCCCCGGCGCGGGCATGGCCCGGGCGAAGCTGGCGTTGAGCGACACGCCCGGCTCGGTGTTGATGACCCCCAGGCAGTTGGGCCCGATCAGCCTCATGCCGAACTCGGCGGCGATGGCCTTGATCTCGCGTTCGCGCTCGGCGCCGGCCGGGCCGACCTCGCGGAAGCCGGCCGAGATGATGATGGCCGCCTTCACCCCCTTCTGCCCGCACTGCCTCAAGGCCAGCTCGCAGACCTTCCCCGGAAAGACCAGCACGGCCAGATCCACCGGGTCGGGAATGTCCAGCACGTAGTCATAGGCCCGCACGCCGGCGATGTGGCGCTTGCGCGGCGCGACCGGATACACCACCCCGTTGAACCGCCCGGCCAGCAGATTGATGAAGATGTCGTGCGGAACCGTGCCCGGCGTGTTGGTCACGCCCAGCACGGCGATGGACCGCGGGCGAAAGATGGCCTCCAGGCCGGCGGGTTCCGACTTCGAGGGCGTCTCTGGCATGGATCCTCCCGGCGTCGATGATTCGACGTGAACCCCCCCGTTTGAGATCAGTCCTCAGTTCTTCGAGGCCGACGCCTTTCGGCGGTCGCGGCGGACGTGCTCCATGCGGTCCTGCTCGGTCAGCTCGAAGACCTTGCGGAGCAGGGCTTCGTCCTCCGGCGTCATCTCGACCTTGCGGCGCGACATGGCCGTCCGGGCCGTCTTCAGGAGCGGCCCCAGGCCGAAGCCCTTGCTCATGGCTCCGTTGAGCAGCCAGGTGAACGGGGGCACGTACTTGGGCAGCGGCTCGCCGGTGGCCACCACCACCGCCGCCGTCCCCACGATCGAACCCGTGTTCAGCAGCGTGCCGATGCTGGTCTTGACGTGATCGGCGATGAAACTGCCCACCTTGGTCGAACCGGTGTCCACCGTCCGCCCGCCCAGGTACACCGAAACCGTCGAGTAGTCGTTCTTGAGGTCGCTGTTGGTGGTCAGGGCGCCCAGGTTCACCCACTCGCCGACGTAGGCGTGGCCGAGGAAGCCGTCGTGATACTTGTTGGAGTGGCCGTGGATGATGCTTTCCTCGACCTCGCCGCCGACGCGGCACATGGGGCCGATGCTGCATCCCTCGCGGACCTTCGCCCCCAGCAGGATGCTGCCCGGCCCCACGTAACAGGGCCCCTCGATACGGGTAAAAGGATGAACCTCGCAGCCGGACTCGATCGTCACCGGGCCGTGGCGCGTGTCGATGCAGACGAAGGGGTGGATCTCGGCGCCGTCGGCGACATAGACCGCGTCCGAGGGCCCGTAGATCGCGCTGGAGCCGTGGACCTTTCCGTGGATGCCGCGGCGGCCGGCGGCGGCGAAGTCGGCGGTGATCTCCTCCGGGCTGGCGAGCATGACGTCCCAGAGGTACTCGAACCAGGGGCCGGCGTAGTCGGACCGGGCGGCGCGGGACGCGGCCGCCGCCAGGCCCGGGTAATCGCGCAGGCCGGCGACGCTGTCGCGCGTCCTCCAAACGGCCAGTCGGTCGCCGTGCCAGAAGGCCCCCGGCTCGCGCGGCGGGGTCCAGCCGCTGCCCCGCACGCGGGCGTTGACGAACAGCACCTCCCCGCCGCGCGAGCCGGGGGCCTTCTGGCACGGCGACCGACTGGCCGTTTGGAGGACGCGCGACAGCGTCGCCGGCCTGCGCGATTACC
>JABRVU010000311.1:0-19640 GCA_039961895.1 Phycisphaerae bacterium
TTCCGCCGCGCGACTCTCGATTACGGCCCGGCCGGCAAGGCCAGCGGTGTCGGCATCTATCTCTGGGTCGCGGACGTCGACGGCAACGGCTGGAAGGACGTCCTCGCCCCCGGCAAGGAGGGGCTGTTCCTCTTTCGCGGGTTGGGACCGCTGAAGTAGGCGATTTCGGATTTCGGTTTTTGGACCTTCCAGCCCCGGGCGGCCATCCCGATCCAAAGTCCCAGATCCAGAATCGTAACCGCCGCCCCGTTTCCGGCGTGGTAGAATCCGCCCGATGCCCGCCCTCCACTGCCCCTCCTGCGGTTACAACCTCACCGGCCTGCCGGAGAACCGTTGTCCGGAGTGCGGCCGGGCGTTCGATCCTGCGGTGCTGGCCCGGCTGCTGCGGACGGGTGTTGAGCCGATCACGGCGGGACGTCTGTTCAAACGGCTGCTGGTCCTGCCCGCCTTCACGTGGGTGGTGGACCTGCTGGTGCTGCTGAATCGAGACCTGCTGGCCGTCGCGTTTGTCGGCGTGGCCATCGCCTTCCTGCAACTGAGCCCCTTCGAGGCCGCCCTGCTGGCCCGCCGCTGGTCCGCGACCCGGGCCGCCCGCACGGGGCGCGACCTCCAGGACCTCGGCTTCCCCGACCGCGTGGGGCTGTGGCTGGGACTGTGGCTCGCCCAGCTCGCGCTCATGCTCCTGGGCCTGGGTCTGGTGGTCGCGCTGTGATTGGAATGGGGCGGATGATAGCCGCCCACGACGAGAGTGGTCTGGACCGCTATCGGCCGGGCATGGTTGCGGGGGGCGGCCGGCATCGGGTCGAGGCTACCGTGTCGCACCGGTCCCTTGAGCAAGGGAAGCATCCACCGGACGCGCCACGGACGGAACGGGGCTCTCCATCTCGTCGTCGTCCCTGGGCAATCCGTGGCCGGGCTTGTGCGCGTACAGCAGCCAGTAGGTCACCGGAATCACGAAGAGCGTGAACACCGTCGAGGCCAGCAGGCCGAAGATGAGCGACCAGGCCAGCCCGGAAAAAACCGGATCGCTGACGATGGGTATGGCCGACAGCATGGCCGTGGCCGCGGTCAGCAGAATCGGACGCAAACGCACCACCCGGCTCTCCATGATCGCATCGAAGAGCGTCCGGCCTCGTGCCAGCGACAGGTGAATGAAATCGACCAGAATGATCGAATCGCGGGTCACGATTCCCGCCAGCGCGATCATGCCGATCATGCCGGTGGCGGTGAAGAAGATGGGATCGGCGTATCCCCCGACCTGGCCGCCCGAGATCACGTTCAGGAGCCAGAAGCCGGGCATGATGCCCAGGATGGTCAACGGAATGGCCAGCATCACCACCACGGGAATGACGAACGACCCCGTCTGGGCCACCAGGAGGATGTAGATCCCCACCAGGGCGACCCCGAAGGCGATGCCCAGGTCGCGGAACACTTCGAGCGTCATCTTCCATTCGCCCTCCCCCGCGAAATCGACCCGGATACCCGGCGGAACGGACCATTCCAGGCCGCTGCCGTTGGAGAAGAACGTGCGGCCTTTCACGGGACGCGGGCGGGCGGCGGCGACTTCGCCGCCTTCTTGGCGATCCGTGGCCTGATCGGCCGTCGAACCGGCGCCGGGTTCGCGCTGGTCCGCCTGGACGTCAACCACCACGTCCGCCGGCGGCCGTCCCGCGGTTTCGGCGAGGACGTAGACCACCGGCTGGAGGTTCTTGTGGTAAATCGTCTTGTCCGTGAGCGTGCGGCTCCACCGGCCCAGTTCCGCCAGCGGGACCAGGCGGCCCTTCGCGCCCTTCACGTAGAGGCGCGAGAGGTCGTCCTCGCTGGAACGCAGGGGGCGCGGCAGGCGCACCTCGATCATCAGCGGGTTGCGCTCCTGCGGGACGGCCACGGTCCCGACGCCCCTGCCGGCCAATGCGATTTCGATGGTCGCGGCGACGTCCGCCACGCTCACCCCGCTGAGCATGGCCTTCTCCTTGTCGGCGGTGAACACCAGCTTCGGAGCGTCGGCCTCGACGTAATCGTCCACGTCCACGACGCCCGGCTCGGCCGTCAGCCGCGCCTTGACCGTCCGGGACGCGGCGATCAGATCGGCGTAGTCGTGGTCCGCACGGCCGTACACCTCCGCGACGATCGTGGCCAGCACCGGCGGGCCGGGCGGGGGTTCGACGATCTTGAGTCTGGCGCGATGTTTCGCGGCGATCGCGGTCAGCTCATCCCGCAGCCGCAGGCAGATGCCGTGGGTCTGCTGCGACCGGCTCTCCTTTCCCACCAGATTGACCTGGATGTCGGCCACGTTCGGCCCCTGCCGGATATAGTAGTGACGCACCATCCCGTTGAAATCCATCGGCGAACCGAGGCCGACGTACGTGGTGAAATCCGTGACCTCCGGTACGCGCCGCAGGAAGCGCTCCATGTCCCGCACGGCGGCGTCGGCCCGTTCCAGGGTGGTGCCCTCGTCGAAGTCCAGAACCAGTTGAAACTGGTCCTTGTTTCCGAACGGCAGCATTTTGAGAGGCACGTGCCGCGTGGCCGCCAGACCCGTGGCCAGCAGCGTCAGCAAGGCCATGCCCGCCAGAAAGAGGCCGGCGTTGCGCCGCGAGCGCAGCAGCGGGGCCATCAGCGGATAGAACAGCTTGTAGAGCGGGCTGCGCCTGACGTCGTCCGGACCGTGAGGAACGTCGCCATGAGCGGATTTCGCCTCGGGCCGGTCCTGCCCGTGACGCTTTTTCAGCAGGTGGTACGACAGCCAGGGCGTGATGGTGAAGGCCACCACCATGGACATGAGCATGGTCACGGGGACATTGACGGCCATCGGCCGCATGTACGGCCCCATCATGCCGGTCAGGAAAAGCATCGGCAGGAATGAGACGATGACCGCCAGCGTGGCCGTGATCAGCGGCGGGCGGATCTCCGCGACGGCCTCGAGCACGATGGCCCGGGTCGCCCGGCGGCGGAGATGAAAATGCCGCGAGATGTTCTCCACGTCCACGATGGGGTCGTCCACCAGCAGACCCAGCGAGAGAATCAGCGCGAACAGGGTCACCCGGTTGATGGTGTAGCCGGCCATCATGTTGACCGCGAGCGTCAGCCCGAAGACGACCGGAACGGCCAGGGCCACGATCAGCGACTCCCGCCAGCCGAGGCCGACGGTGAGCACGGCCACGACGAAGACCAGCGCCACCGCCAGGGCCTCGACCAGTTCATTGACCTTCTCGTTCGAGGTCAGGCCGGCGTTGCGGGTGATCACCACGTCCACGTCGTCGGGGATGACGTCCGGCGTCAGGGCCGCGGCGGCGGCCAGCACGTCTTTGCTGACCCAGACCGCGTTGGAGCCCTTTTTCTTGGCCACGGCGATCGTCACCGCCGGACTGCTCCCGGTATCGGCGGAGGCGTCGTCCGCCGCGGGCCGGCCGCTTCGCGCCTGGATCAGCAGCGAACCGGCCGCCTCCTTCTCCTCGAGGGCCGTCCGCCCCGGTCCCCAGCCGTGACGGACGTAGCATGAGGCCTCCTCGGGTCCGTCGAGGACCTCGGCGACGTCCTTCAGAAAGGCCGGCCGATCCGCGGAGACGCCGACCACCAGGTCCCCGAGCTCGGCGGAACTCGCGAAGGCCCTGCCGGCCTCGACGCGGAACACCGCGTCGTTCTTCGTGAAATCGCCGGCCAGGCGGGTCACGTTGGCCCCGGCCAGGGCCCGCTCGATCTCCAGCGGCGAAACGTCGTGGGCCCGCATCCGGTCCGGATGCAGATAAACGTGGACCACGCGCGAGCGCCCGCCGATCACGAAGCATCTGGAGACGTCCTTGACGCCGGCGAGACGCTGGGCGGCCTCCTCCGCGACCCGCCGCAACGCGTAGTCGTCGGTGTGCCGGCTGGTCAGGGTCAGGGTCACGATCGGGACGTCGTCGATTTCGACGGGCTTCATCACCCAGCCGGCCACGCCGGGGGGAATGAGGTCCTGGTTCTCGTTGAGCTTCTTGAACAGTTTGACCAGACTGCGTTCGCGGTCCTCGCCGACGTAGAAACGGACCGTGATGATCGCCTGCCCCTCCCGCGACATCGAGTAGACGTACTCGACGCCATCGATCTGGTACAGGATCCGCTCCAGCGGCGTCGAGACGAGCTGTTCCACTTCCTGGGCCGACCGCCCCGGGAAACTCACATGCACGTCGGCCAGCGGGACGACGATCTGGGGGTCTTCCTCGCGCGGGGTGACGAACAGGGCCGCTGCGCCAAGCACGACCGCCAGCAGAATGAGGATGATCGAGAGATTGGAACGGAGAAAGACGCGAACGACGGCGTTGGTGAAGCCGTGGCGCGGTTCGCCGGGAGCGCCCGCCCCCGGTCCGACCGTCGCGCCTTGGGAACCAGCCGTGCCTTCAGGCATGTCACCCCCCTTGCCGTGTGGCCACCCGCGGCAGGGCGACCAGCTCACCCGCGCTCAATCCCGAGAGGACCTGGACGTCATCCCCGAGAATCCGCCCCAGTTGCACGATCCGTCTCCGCAGGAATCCGTCTTCCGCCACGTCCACGGAGTCGAGTTGCCCGACCCTCCGGACGGCCGCCTGGGGGATGACCAGGAGCTCCTCTTCATCCAGTGGAATCAGCAACCGCCCGAACATCCCCACGTACGCTCCCGGCGGGCACGGACCGGTGACTTTCACCAGGAAGCTGCGGCTGGTCACGTCCGCCTCCGGGACGATCTCGCTGACCTGCCCGTCGCAGAGCAGGTTGCCGAGCGCCTCGATGCCCACCTTGATGGTCTGGCCGACCCGAAGCCGATGGGTCAGCGACTCCCGCACGCTGGCCACCAGTTGCATGTGCCGGGGGTCGTAGAGATTCACCAGCACCTGCCCGGGCAGGGCGGTGTCGCCGGCCTCCACCCGCTTGTCCACGACGACGCCGTCCGTCGGAGCAAGGATGGTCGTGTACCCCAGGACGGTGTCCGCCTCCTTCAAGGCCTGTTCGGCGCGCTGAAGGTCCGCCTCGGCGGCCTTCAGATTGGTGGTCGCGCGATCCATCTCGATCCGGGGAGCGGCGTTCTCGCGGAAGAGTCCGCTCACCCGCTCATGTTCGATCTTCGCCTGGTCGCGGGCGGCCCGGGCGGCATCCAGGGCCGCCGAAGCTTGCTGGCGCCTGGCCCGCAGGTCGGCGTCATCCAGTTGGACCAGCAGATCGCCTTTCTTCACCTGTTGGCCGGCCTTCACGTGGACGGCCATGACTTTGGCAAGCACTTTGGAAGCCACCGACATTTCATGGACCGCCCGCACGCTGCCCACCGCCGATTCGGTGGCCGGAACCTTGATCAGCCGGGCGGCCACCAATTGGGCGCCGCCGACCGGGCGCTCGTCAGCGTGATCGCCGGCCGCGGCCGTTCCGACCTTGGCGTGAAACAGATCCATCAACCACGCCATCAGCAGGACGATTACGGCCAGGAACACCGCCCCGACCGTTACGGTGCGAATGATGGTCCGGCGTCTGGTGGATGTAGTCTTCGTGCTCATAGCCGTGCCTTCACGTAGTCCGCTGCCTCGAAACAGCCGCCCGCCCCGTCCTGTTCTGATGCAATCTATTGCGCTGTGGGCGACATTTCCACTCTCCTTCAGCGTGGTTCCCGCAAAGAACCGAGAACGGACGGGATGGGTTTGGCTTCACTCCCTTGTTGTGGCCGGGAGCGTTCGCCGCGGGGAAACGTCCGGGCCGTCCGGCCGTGTCCCGCCGCGCGGTCGTCGCGCTGCGATCCGCGCAGGGGTCGTCACGGACTGGCCGGGGTGGTCGCCGTCGGTTCGACCGGGACGATGCGATGAATCCGCTGGCCGAAGACCTGGTCGTCGACGTTCAGCGACCCGGCCAGGTGCCGCCCGGCGGGGCTCTTGATCCAGGGCACCAGCCGCTTGCCGTCCCATGCTTCGTCGAAGCGGCCCATCTTGTCGTCGCGCTTGAAGGGGAGGATGACCGCGGTGATGCCCGCTTCGTCCCAGTATTCATTGAGGGTCTTGCGGCCGCGGACGACCGCCAGGATGTCGTTGTTGTTGAGCCCGTCGAGATTGATGACCTCGAGCCCCGGCGTGTAGTAGCCGATGATGCCGCTGTGCCAGACGCCGATCCGCTCGCCGGGGCGGGCGTTTTTCACGAGCCACCCGGCGGCCCGCAGCGACCAGGTCTTCTCGGAGTCGCCCCCGCCCGGCCGGGCCTCCTTGAAGACGCCCGCGGAGAAGACGACCGCCGACTCGATGACCACGGCCCAGGCGATCAGGCCGGCCTTGCGCGCCACCAGCCTTTGGAGGTACGCGACGCCGAAGCGCTCCGGCCGGCCCGCCGGCGGCGCCGACCCCGGGGCTGAGGTGCCAGGAGCCCCGGACATCGGGCCCGGGGCCGTGAGGAACACCCCCGCGGCTCCGGCCGAAAGCAGCGTGAGGGTCAGCAACCCCGGCAGGTAGTACCACGAGCGCGTCCAGTCCAGCAGCAGGCCATAGGCCAGCCCCAGCCCCACCGGGACGATCCACAGGAGATGCAACAGGCCGCGCTGGGCCGCGGAAGCCGCCCGACGCCGAAGGATCGGCAACCCGGTCAGCACCCACTTGAACGCCGGGACCTTGAACAGGCTCTTGCCGACGAACTCGCCCCACATCGTCAGCGTGGCCAGCAGCACGCCCAGCGCGGTCTTGTCGGCCATCTCGAAGCGGCGCCACTGCATCTTGATCGCGGCGCTGCCCTGCTGAAGCTCGCCCGTGTGGCGCCACACGTAGAAAAGCCAGATTCCATACGCCGCCGCGACCGACAGGCTGAAGACGCCGACACCCAGCAGGCGGATGCCGAGGGCATGACGCCGGAGGGCAAACGCCCCGACGAGGCCGGAGTCGCCGACCCCGGGCTGAGCCCCGGCCGGCGTGTCCGGCGGCGTTTCGGCCGCGCGGCCCCGGCTCAGCACGATCAGGGCCACGATCGGCATCAGCAGGACGGCGTCGGTGCGGCTCAGGACGACCAGCCCGCCGGCCACGCCCAGCTCGAGGCAGGCCCGCAGGTAGCCGGCCGTCCCGTCGCTTTGCCGGACGAACCGCGCCAGCCGCCACAGCAGCATCGACAGGCAATAGGCGTACAGCCCGCTTTCGAGGCCCTGCTGAGTGATGAGCACGGCGAAGGGGTTGCACAACCACAACAGGGCCGCGACCATCCCCGCCGACCGCCCCCAGCCGACGGCCGCCGCCTGATACAGAAAGTACGCCGAGAGAAGGTACAACAGCGAGACGAGGGCGATGGCCTGTTTGACGAAGCCGTCCAGCGACGGCGACGTGAGCTTGTGGAGCCCGGCCAGCACGAACCCGTACAGCGGATGCCAGCCGGTGGTGCGGGTCAGGCCGTCGGCGGTGGGGCCCTGCCCGGCGGCCAGGCGGGGCGCAACGCTCAGGTAATAGAAGGCATCGTCGGAAAGATGCAGGATGTACGTGTCGCGCGGGCTGATGAGCCGCCAGGCCGGAAACGCCGCGCACATCAGAAAGGCCAGGCCGGCCAGGGCCCAACCGGCCGAACGAAGACCTCCGTCCGGCCGTCTCGCCGCGGTTCCAGGCGTCAGAACGTAAGCGTTGGGATCGGTCGGTTCCAACCGGTCGTCCGTGTCGATCGCGGGCCGACGGCGTTCAGCGCGCGTTGCGGGCCTCGGCGATCTTCGTCTGATTGCGCTTGACCACGTCGTTGATGAACGGCTCGGCCTTGGCCCGCTCGCCGGGCGAGGTGTTATTGACGATGGCCGCCTGCACGTCCTCCGGCTTCTTGGGCGCCGCCGCGTTCAGCGGGTTCAGCACCTCCATGCCCGGCGCGATGGTCCCGTTGCCGCTCAGCTCGCGGCGGAGGTTGTTGAAATCCCTGATGAAGTTGTCCACGTAGCGGGCCCGCTCGGCCTCGCTGCGCAGGCGGTTGTAGCGCTCGGCGTGTTCGAGCACGTGCTTCTTGGCGATGCCCGCCGTGGCGTTGCTGAAGGTGCGCTGCTGGGCGGGGGTCATGGAATTGAGCGAGCGGACCAGGGCCCGCTGCTGCTCGGGGCTGGCCTTGCTGTAATACTGCCACGAATCGGCCAGGTAGCGCTCGCGCTGATCGACGGAGAGCCGGACCAGCCCGCGCGAGTCGCCCAGGTAATCCGCGAGCTGACGGGGGTCGGCCTGTTTGAAGTCCGGCGGCGGCAGGACGGTGAACGACCGGTAACCCCACCAGCCCGCCCCGATCAGCAGAACGATGGACGGAACCAGCACGAACCACTTCCGCGGACCCGCGAAGAACGCGCGGAGGTCGAACGGCCGGGTCTGTTTCCTCGATTTCGATCGTGATTTCATGCTCAAGACCCCGTAGTCATCGTGATCTTCGACGGCGTGGCCACCACGCGCAGATCGGCGTAGAGATTGTTGGTCGAGCGCACCCGCCGCCTGCCCCCGTGGAACGGTTCGTAGTCGAATACGATCGGCACGTCCTTGAGCGGCAGGGGGATGCTGCCCTCGAACATGGGCACCGTCTTCTGCCGCCGGTGGATGCCGTTCACCTGCGTCGTCCAGTCGTAGCTGGTGTCCTCGGTGTCGAAATAGCGCTTGCCCAGGCCCAGCTTCGACCCGGTCGAGATGATCAGGTTGCGGGTCGTGTCGTCGATCTCGGTGACCAGGTCCGCCGGGCACTCGAACACCTTGCTGTTCCTGCCGAACTCCTTGGCCAGACCGCGGGCCAGGGAGGGGCGCGGCGGGATGCCCAGCGAGGCGGCGATGGGCGGCTCGATCGACTGCATCCGGCACAGCGTCGGGAAGTAATCCTTGTGCACGTTGAGATAGGCCTCGATGCCGATGCCGATCTGGTGCAGGTTGTGCTGGCATCGCGTGGTCTTGCTGATCCGCCGGGCCTCGGAGATCGAGGGCATGGCGATGCCGATCAACAGGGCGATGATGGCCACGCTGACCAGCAGCTCGATCAGCGTAAAGGCCCTTGTTCGAGTCATGTTCCGCCTTTCAACAACATGCAGCCGGTGGGCTTCCCGCCGGTGACAACGCCCGGCCCGGTCCACCACCCCGACGATGTCGTCGTCCCAACGATTTCATACCGGCCGTCGCCGTGCAGCGGCCGGGATCCGTGCCGGCCGTTCACTTGGAGCGGCTTGCCGCAAGCCCAGACCGGGGTGCGTCTGCAATGCAACGTTCCACCACGGACCACCGATACGGGTCGGGTAACAGCATGGCCTTTCCTTGACCCGCATGGGGCAAGCCCCCGCGCCTCTCATCCGCAGTCGGGGTGTCACGGGCGTGGAGTGCCGGACGACCGCGCCCTTGCCTTCAGGTACTCCATGCCCGGACTATCATGGGTCCCGAACCGTGACAAGTCAAGCAACGCAAATGCCCGCAAGACGAAAATCCGTCTACAGCGTCCCCTTTGCGGTCGAACACGCTGTTAGCTATCGGATTTCACTCAGCGCAAGGGGCGCACGAGGCGGATTTCCGTCCGAACGGTCTGACCAGCCTGTGCCCCAGGAAGGGGAAGAAAGCCCGGCAACGGTCCGGAGATTCGGCGGCGAGGGGTCAGCTCGATCCACCCCGTCCACTCCGCTCCGGTCGGCGCTTCCAGCAGGACGCAGCCCGCCAACAGTTCGCGGACCGATCGTTCATCTACCGCCGTCCCGGTGGCCGAGCACCACCGATGGATGGGGATTTCAAACCGCCGGGCCTCCAGCGAGGATGTGAACTCGACCAGGCCGATCCTCAAATAGAAACCCTTGCCCACCTGCTCCACCACGAGCGTCATCGGCGATACCTGCTCCGCGATCCGGGCGACGAACGGGCCTTCGAGCAAGGGCCAGGGCCGGCAAAGCTGGTTGAGCAGGGCGATCTTCTCTTCCACGCGCATGGGCTGGTCCAGCCGGGCCGCCCGCGGGTCCTGCCGGTTCAGGTCGAAAAGCACGGACAAGGCGTCGGCGGCGGATCGGCGCACGGCCTCGTCTTCGTGGCAGCTCAGTTGCACCACCCGTCGCGGGCCCATGGCCGCCAGAGCCTCCCGGGCCGACCCGCTCAAGCGCCCGTCCGCGCCACGAGCCGCCGCCACCAGCGGTTCCAGGTGCGTGACCCGTCCGGCACCGATCAACAGCACCGCCGCCTGCCGGGCCTCCGGGTTCTCGGCCGAAAGACCGCTCATGAACCGCCTCAGGTTGGCATCCGTGACGCGCCCGGCGAACTTCGCGGCCAGGTCGCCGGGCTCCGCCCCGCCGCGAAGCTGACCGGCCACGCTCGCCGCCAGGGTGCTGTCGGCCAGCTCTTCGCCCATTTCCGCCGTCTTGTGACTCAGCAGCTTGATTCCCCAGAAGACGCCCCCGCCGATCAGCGCGATCGCCAGCAGGATGAGCACCGGCCGGAGGGGAAACGACTCCCACCGCGAGGCCGAGGCCGGCTCGATACGGCGCTGCTTGTGCACCACGCCGGTCACCTGGTTGGCGCCGCATTCGGGGCAGCGGATCATCTCCGGCCGCAGGGGCGCGTCGCAGATGAGGCAATGCTTCATCTCGCGTTTTTCTTCCGGCTCGGGGACGCCGATCCAGGAGTCCTCGGCCAGGTCGGTGTGTTTCCATTGGAACGGCGGGCGGGATTCGCCGATCTTGAAGGTCCGCGAGCAGCGCGTGCAGACCGCGGTCCGACCGAAGGCCTCGATCTCGGTGCGGTAGCGGCGCTGGCAATGCGGGCACTGGACGCGGACCACGGTGATCGAACCTCCCGGCTGCTCGATGCTTTCAGGGGCATCTTAAATCCGCGCCCGGACGGCATCCACCCGGTCGCGATTCGCGAACCGGGGTCAGGTCCGCGGCGGACTCATCGGGACGCCGAGTCCGCCGCTGCCCCGCCTGGTCGAGCGTTGCAGGATTTCAGTGCCGCCGGTTGCCTGCGCCGATTGAGCCTCGATTCCAGCCCGAAAGCCAGGACGATCGGGATCGCAGACCCCCGTGGTCCGAACGTTCTGCCACATCGCGGCTGACCGTTCGCCGTCGGTCATTGACTTCAAATGGTCCCAAGCGTAGTTTGAAGGGCGATCGGAGTGGCCTGTGGGAGTCACCCTGCCCGGTGCGAGCCTTTCACCAACACACTGATCGGCAACGGCGTGACGGCGGGATGGGGCCGCAGGTGAGGGTCTGCGTGCTGCTGGCGGCGCTGGTCGGGGGGTGCCAGAACCCCAAAACAGGCGCGCCGCTGACGTTGGCCGACGTCTTCGAGCCGCTCCGCCCCTCCACGCCGGCGGCCACGGCTCCGGCCGACGGCGGCGAGTCGTTCTCCGTCGCCGGCGACGCCCAGACGCCCCGGACGATCCTGCAACTGCACTTCGACGTGCTTCGGACCCAGGCCCCCGTGGGCACTTTCAGCCAGTCGGACAAGATATGGAACCACCTCGATGAGAAGGTGGTTCCGGCCGAGCTGGCCGCCGTCTTACAGAAAAACGGTTTGCGCATCGGGCGGGGGAAGATGTCGGCTTGGCACCCCATCAAGGCCATCCTGGATCTCGAAAAGGCGGTTCAGGCCTTTCAGAACGGCATCACCCTTCACAACGGGCTGCCGCTGACCATCGAGCTGGACCAGCGGCCTCAGGACCAGTCGCCGTTCGTCTACCGGCCGGACGGAACGCTTCGCGGCCTGCGGCTCACCGCGGGCATGAACCTGCTGCGCATCGAGTACGCGATTCCGGTGACCCATCCCGATTCGGTGCTGATCGAAATGATGCCCGAGACGCGGCTGGAGGCCCCCGAACCCCGGTTGACGGTCAACGGCTGGACGCAGCGGCCACCGGTCCGGCCGTCGGAGATCTTCCGGGAGCTGTCCGTGCGGATGCTGGTCGGGCCGGATGAGTTCGTGGCCGTCGGGCCCAGTTCCGCCGTCACCATGCCGCACACCCTCGGGGCCCTGATGCTCATCGACCAGGTCGAGAATCAGCCCAGGGAATCGGTGTTGTTCATCACCCCGCGGGTGATCCGTAAACAGATCAAGCCGGCCCTGGTTTCCGGCGGCGGGTAAGCGCCCGGCCCCGGACCGGAGGCGAATCGAACCGACATGACCGAGCCCCCCGACGATGCATTCTTTCACAACATGTGCCTGCACGCGGGCGTGGCCCTGATCGCGACCGACGCCCAACTGCGGATTCGCTTCTGGAACCCGGCGGCAACGCGCATGCTGGGCGGCACGGCGGAGGGCATGGCCGGCCGGCCCATCGGCGACATCGTGCCCGAAGACCGCCGCGAGCTGGCCGAGCGGCTCTGCGAGCGCACGCTGAACCGGGGCGACGTCGGCGAGTTCGAGTTCGACTACCGCCGCCCCTCCGGCGAGGCGTTGTATCTGGCCGTCACCCTCTCGCCGATCGTGGCCGCGGACGGCCGGCGCGTCGGCGTCTCGGTCTATCTGCGCGACGTGACCCGCCGGATGGAACTCGAACGGTCCATGGCCGAGGCACAGAAAATGTCCGCCCTGGGCCAGATGGCCGGACAGGTCGCCCATCACTTCAACAGCCTGTTGGGCGGCATGATCATCGCCCTGGAATACGCCCGCAACAGCGACAACCCCGACCTGCTCTGCCGGGCCGTGGACACCACCTTAAGCGCCCTGACGCGGGCCTGCCGGTTGACCCAGGGGTTACTGGCCTTCGCGCAAGGCGATCGCTCTCAGTGCGCCCTGGGCGACCTGTCGGAAGTGGTCGGGCAGTTTGCGGCCGATCTTTCGCCCAAGCTGGCCGCCGCCGGCATCCGTCTGGAGCTGGACATCGAGCCGGTCGCCGGGTGCGTCCCCACCCAGAGGATCATCACGGTGCTCGAACACCTCACCGCCAACGCCCGCGAGGCCATGCCCGACGGCGGAGCCCTGCGCATTGAGCTGAAGGCCCTGCCCGGCGAACCCAAGGCCGTCCTGCGCGTGGCGGACACCGGCTGCGGCATCCCCGCCGAACACCTTCCGCACGTCTTCGAGCCCTTCTACACCACCAAGAGCGGTGGACACGATCTCGAAAACCACGCCGGGCTTGGATTGGCCGTGGTCCACGGGATCGTCAAGGAAATGGGCGGAACCGTGTCGCTGTGCTCTTCGCTGGCCAACGGAACGGTCTGCTCGATCGTGCTGCCGCTGAGCCCAGGCCCGGGAACGGCTCCGTGACCGCCCCCCCTCGTGGCCGCGGCGGCGGTCTTCCGGGTCTTGCGCCGTTCACCGAACGGTTTGAAAGGCGGCCTCGTTCAACACCCCCAGCGCCGCCAGCAGATCGACTTGGGCCTGGTTGTAACGGACGAGGGCGGCGGCGTGGCGCAGGCGGGCCTGGTTGACGGCGTCTTGCGCCTGAAGTACGTCCAGCGTGGTCATGGTGCCGGCCTGGAGGTTGGCCTGCGTCAGGCGCAAGGCCTCCTCGGCGGCCGCGACCTGGCGCACGGCCAGAGCGGCCAGCTCCGCGTTGGCTTTGCCGGCCTGGTGGGCCAGAACCACCTGGGCCCGTATCCGGTCGACCTGCTGCTCGGCCTGGATCAGCGTCTGCTCCTCGACGGCCCGGGCGGCGCGCAGATCGCCGAAGGCGGCCGGGGTGAATCGCCACCCGAGGGCGGCGTTATATCGCATCTGATCGCTGAAGGCGGCGGTCTGGTCGCGGCGATGGGCCAGCCCCGCCGATCCGCGGGCGATGCCCTCCCTGATCAGGCCGTTGGCCAGCGGGTTGCTGCTGAACGAGCCGTTGGCCGACGCGGGGTTGATGATGAGATTGCCGGGAATGCCCTGCCCGGGGATGACGTTGTTGGCGTGACCGGTGATCCCGCCGTATTGATATCCCAGGGTGAACTGCGGCCCGAACGAGCCCCACCAGACGGCCCCGCGGGCCGCGGCCGCCGCCTCGACCAGCTTCCGCACGCCGGCCAGGTCGGGCCGATACACGACGGCCAGTTCGAGCAGATCATCGAGCGAAAGCTCCGGGCTCACCAGCGTCACCTGGGGCAGATCGGCGAGCGCGGGTACCAGCGTCACTGCCGAATCCAGGTGCAGCGTGAGCGTCAGGGCCACCGAGGCCGCATAGAAGCCGTTCACCGCCGAGACCAGGTCCTGCCGGCGTTCAGCCAGGCGGGCCTCGGCGCGGAGTTCATCGGCCGGCACGCCGGTGCCCGTCCGGGTCCGCAAACGGCTGATGCGCAGCAGCTCCTCGGCCTCGGCGACGGCCTGGCGGGCGGTGTTGACCTGGGTCTGGGCCAGCACCAGCTCATAGAATTGCCCCGCCGCCTGGCGAAGCGTCTCGATGACCACCGCCCGCTCCTGGTGCTCGGAAGCGTCGAGGCGTTTGCGCGAGGCCACCAGCTCATAGATGACCTGGCCGGGGTTGGTGATCCACTGGACGGCCACGGCCGGCTGGAAGGTGTTGAACGTCGCCCCGATCAGGTTGCCCTGGATGACCCGGACGGTGCCCTCCACGTGTTCGAAGACCGCATTGGGGACGATGCCGGGCAGGGCTCCGCCCACCGTCCTCTCCCACTGCCCGCGCGAGACCTCCACGTGCCGGCGGGCCAGGCGGACGTCGAAGTTCTCGGCCCGCGCGGTGCGCAGGACGGTCGGCAGATCGATGGACAGGATGTCGCGGTGCAGCGGCTGAATCTGCGCGGCGTCCAGCGGCACGGCCCCGGCGACGGGCTGCGTGGCCGGCGCAATGCGGGGGAGAGGCGGGATCGCCCCGGGCGGGTTCGGCGCGGTACATCCGCCCGGCGCGATCGCGCCGGCAAGAACCATGACCGGGCCGGCCAGCCGCTCAAGATTCGGCCTCATGAGTTCATTCTCCAGACGGATTCGTTGGCGGCGGCCGAACGGTGACTTTTGCGTACATCCCCGGCAGCAGCCGGCCCGCCGCGTTGTCCAGATCGACCTCCGCCCGCATGGTCCGCGTGTCGGAGCGCAGGGCGGCGGCGCTCCGGGTCACCGGCGCGGTCAAGGTCTCATCGCCGTTGGCCCGGAGTTGAATCTGGACGGCAGTGCCGGGGCGGATCAGAGGGGCCAGCGTTTCGGGCACGTCGAGGACCAGACGAAGCCGGTCCACTCTTTCGAGCCTGAGCAGGGCGGCGCCGGCGCCCTGGGCCGCCGAGCGGACGAACGCGCCGCGATCCACGTCGCGGCGGGTAATCACGCCGTCGAACGGGGCAGTGACGGCGGCGTACGCCAGCAGCGTTTTCAACCGGTCGCCTTCCGCGATCGCGACGCCCAGGTCGGCCTCGGCGGACTGCACGTCGGCCTCGGCGGCCAGCACCTCGCCGCGGGCGCCGGCCACGCCGGCGGCGGCCATGGCCAGGTCGGCCTCGCTGATCGCGAGCTGGCTTTCGGCCACGTCGTACTCCTGCTGGGGGATGGCCTTCTCCTTGATAAGCTGGGCCTTGCGCTGGCAGGTGATCTTGCAGAGCGTCCATTCGGCCTGGACGCGCTTCTGCCGGGCCAGGGCGGACTCGACGGCCAGGCGGGCCAGGGCGGCCTTGGCCTTGGCCGACTCGACCTTGGCCTTGCGGGCCGACAGCAGGGCCGCGTTCTGCTTCACGTCGTCGAGCATCTCGGGAATGTCCAGGCGAAGCAGCACGTCGCCCTTGCGGACCCGGCTGCCGATGTCTACCTGGAGGTCTGAAATGTAGCCGCTGGCCTTGGCGTAGAGTTCCACGGTTTCGTCGGCGATGAGCGTGGCCGCCAGCGTGACCGTCGGCGGGCCGGCGCCGCCGAGGGGGGTGGCGGCGGGCGCTGCGCCGCTCGAGGCCGGCCCGCTGGCGCCGGCTCCGCCCGTACTCTGGGCCTTGGCCGGCCGGTCCCCCAAGCCGTTTCTCAATACTAACACGGCGAAGGTTCCAACCAGGACCGGGACCGCACCGATCATCAGGATGCGCGGCGGCGTCATGAGGCGTTCTCCAACGGCGGGGCCGAGTCGTACAGGGTGCCGTGCGGATCGTCGGGGTCCAAGGACGCGGACCCGGCCGGCCGACGACCCTGCACCAGGGCGAAGACCGACGGCAGAATGAGCAGCGTGGCCAGCGTGGCCGCCGCCAGCCCGCCGATCACCGCCCGGCCCAGCGGTGCAACCTGCTGGCCGCTCTCGCCCAGGCCCAGGGCTATCGGGATCATGCCGGCGATCATGGCCGCGCTGGTCATCAGGATCGGGCGCAGCCGGCCCTGGGCGCCCTGCACGGCGGCGGCGTCCGCGGCCAGACCCGCCATCCGGCCGCGCTCCGCGAACGTCACCAGCAGAATCGCGTTGGCGACGGCCACTCCAACGGCCATGATGGTGCCCATGAACGACTCGACGTTCACGGTCGTCCCGGTCAGGAACAGAGCCGCCGCCACGCCGCCCAGCACCGCCGGCACGGTCGAGACCACGGCCGCCGAAAGCCGCACCGACTGGAAGTAGCCGGCCAGCAGCAGCAGGATCACCACGATGGCCAGCCCCAGCCCGACGCTCAACCCTCCGAGCATCTGCTCGAGCGGCGGGATCTGGCCGCGAACGCTCACGGTCACGCCCGCGGGAGGCCGGCCCGCGGCTTCGATGGCCCGAGCCACGCGCCGGCTCACGCCGCCCAGGTCTTCGCCGGCGATGTTGGCGGTGAGGGTGATCATGCGCTTCATGTTGTAGCGATCGAACTCGCCGGGCATGGCTCCCCACTCGACGGCGGCCACGTCGCGGAGCAGAACCGGGTTGTCCGACGTCCCCTTCACCGGAATGGTGCGGACGGACTCGATGGACTCCATGAGTTTCTGCGGGATCTCGACCTGGACCTGGTAGCCGATGCCGGTCCGGGGGTCGGCCCAGAAATTGGGAACCACGAACCGGCTGGAGGAAGTGGCCGCCACCATCGAGCGGGCCACCTCCGCGGCGCTGACCCGGCTCAGTCCCGCCAGGGCCCGGTCCACCTTCACGTCGATGGTCGGATAGTGCAGCGGCTGGGCGATCTGGAGGTCGCGCAGGCTGGGAATCTTCGTCAACTGCTCGCGCAGCTTCTCGGCGAAGGCCCGGCCGGCGGCCAGGTCCGCGCCGATGACGTTGATCTCGACGGGCGTGGGAGAGCCGAAGCTCATGACCTCGTTGATGATGTCGCCGGCCTCGAAGGAGAACGCCACCTCCGGCATGACCGCCGCCAGCCGGCGCCGGAGGCGCTCCTTCAGGTCCTCGACGCGCAGCCCGCCGCCCGGCCTGAGCCCGACGCGCAGGACGGCCTCGTGCGGCCCGCCCATCCACAGGAACACGGTGTTGATCGGGAAGGCCGGCGGAATCAGCCCCACGTACCCGACCGAGCGATCAATCTGCCCGCCGGTTTCCTCCCCGATCGTTTGCAGCGTGCGCAGGGCGTACTCCTCGGTTTGCTCATGGCGCGTTCCCACCGGGGCCCGCAAGCGCACCTGGAACTGGCCCGAGTCGACCGGGGGGAAGATTTCGACTCCCAGCCGCCGCCCCACCTGCCAGATGGTCAGACCGGCCGCACACAGGTAGACGACCACCGCGCCCTTGCGGAACCGGACCATGCCCCCGACCAGCCTGGAATAGCCGGCCCGGGCCCGGGCGAACTCGCCGGCGGAAGCGTGGATCGACGAAGGCCGGCCGCGGAACAGCAGGACGGTGATCACCGGCACGAACGTGCTGGAGAGCAGGTACGAGCCCATCATCGAGAAGCCCACCGCCAGCGACAGCGGCACGAACAGGGCCTTGGCCGTCCCCACCATGAAAAACGAGGGGATGAACACCGCCAGCACGCAGAGCATGGCCAGCAGCCGCGGAATGGTGGTCTCGGTGCTGCCGTCCAGCACCGCCCGGGCCAGCGGTTTGTGTCCGGCCAGGTGGGTGTGGATGTTCTCGACGGCCACGGTGGCCTCGTCCACCAGGATGCCCACCGCCAGGGCCAGCCCGCCGAGGGTCATGATGTTGATGGTCTGCCCGGTCAGCCACAGGGCGAAGACGGCCGCGAACAGGGCCAGCGGGATGTTCAGCACCACGATCAACGCCGACCGCCAGTCGCGCAGGAAGATCAGCACCATCAGCCCGGTGAGGAAGGCCCCCAGCAGCCCTTCGGTGGCCAGCCCCGCCATGGCCCGCGTGACGGTGGGGGATTGATCGAACTCGAAACTGACCTTGATGTCGTCGGGCAGGGACGCCTGCATGGACGGCAGGGCCTCCCTGACGTTCCTGACCACGGCCAGCGTCGAGGCGTCCGACCGCTTGGTGACCGCGATGTAAACCGTCCGCCGCCCATCCACCAGCGCCGAACCGGTGGGGATGTCCGCCGAGTCCTCCACCGTGGCCACGTCGCCCAGGAACACGCCCGGATTCCCGTCGCGGATCGGTATGGTGGTCAGCTCCTGGATGTCGGTGACCACCGAGTTGACGCGGACCACCGGCATGAGCGATCCGATGCGGACGTTGCCCGAGGGGCTGATGACGTTGCCGCGAGTCAGGGCGTTGACCACTTCGTCGGGGGCCATGCGCAGGGACATGAGCCGCTCCGGGTCCAGCCGGACCACCACGCTGCGGACGCTGCCGCCGAAGGGCGGCGGCGCGGACACGCCCGGCAGGCTGGCGAACATCGGGCGGACGTGGAACAGGGCCCGGTCCTGGATCTCCTTGACCGTCCGGGTCTCGCTGGAGATCACCAGGAAGCCGACCGGCACGCTGCCCGCGTCGAAGCGCATGACGAACGGCGGAACGGTGCCGGTGGGCATGAAGGCCCGCGAGCGGTTGACGTGGGCGATGGTCTCGGCCATGGCCTGGGACATGTTCGTGCCGGGGTGGAAGAACAGCTTCATCAGGGCCGCGCCCTGGATGTTCTTCGACTCGACGTGCTCAATGCCGGAAATGTACAGGAAGTGATACTCGTAGTAGTTGGTGAGAAAGCCCTCCATCTGGGCCGGGTCCATCCCGCCGTAGGGCTGAGCCACGTAGATGACGGGCACGCCCATGTCGGGGAAGATGTCGATGGCCATCCGCCGCAGCGACAGCACGGCGGCCAGGACGAGGCCGGCCATGACCACCAGCACGGTGATCGGTCGGCGCAGAGCGGCGCGCGAAAGGTTCATCGAACGTGTCCAGGAGACCGCAGATGCCTGGCCCGGTCCGCCCGCCCCGGGCAGCGAACGGCCGTTGACGGGGCTGGCGGCAGCGCTTATTATCGGATCCCGATATCGGCTGTCAATACCGTATCCGGGGCGGCTTGAGCATGCACGACCAGGCGCTGTATTCCGGCCTCATCCGCCTGCACATCCTGCACCATGCCTGCCGGGAGCCGGTCTTCGGCCTGGGCATGATCGACGAACTGGGCCGTCACGGCTACCGGCTCAGTGCCGGTACGGTCTATCCGCTCCTGCACGGGCTGGAGCGCAAGGGATACCTGCGCTCCGCCAGGGTCCGCAACGGCGGGCGCTACCGCCGCGTCTACCGCGCCACCCCCGCCGGCCGAAGAGCCCTCGCCGCCGCCAGGGAGAAAGTCCGCGAATTATTCGGAGAACTGTTCGAAGAGTTGACCCCGGGGTGCATTCGCGGTCGGCCTGGAATTCGGAGGTTCGGACCGGTGAAGGCAGGCAGGACGCGGGGAATTCCCGCTCCACCCCCGACGCCCCGATAAGGATTCCCGCCCCTGCGCTTGCCGTCAGGACGTGGACGGGGTCTTCAGGTGATCT
>JABRVU010000312.1:0-2061 GCA_039961895.1 Phycisphaerae bacterium
CAACGGGCTGATCCCGGCAGCGGCAAGGATGGCCTGGATCTCTCGCTTCGTCTGGGCCAATTCCAGAGCCTCGGATTCAACAGCCCCAACCGTGGGACTCAGAGCCCTTCCCAGATACCCGTATGGGACCGGCTTCCAGCCGGTCGGTTTTCGGGGGTTCAGGACGCACTTGAGCGAACCGTCCCAGGCCGACTCTCGAGTTCCCGGGGAAGGCCACACCGGCCTGCCTTTTCTGGAAGACGGCCTCTGCGCGTACAATACCCCCACGCCCACTCCAGCGGGAGGACACCATGCGTTCGGACGAGGTACTCAGGTCGGCGGCGGACAGGATCGGGGTCAAGGCCCTGGCGGCCAAGCTCAAGCTCTCCCCCGCGCTGGTGTACAAATGGTGTCAGCCCCACGACCCCGACGACCCGGACGCCAGCGGGGCCCTCAACCCGCTGGACCGCCTGGCCGAGATCGTCGAAGCCACCGGCGACGTCGAAGTGGTCAACTGGTTGTGCAACCGGGCCGGAGGCTTCTTCGTGCCCGACGCCGAGGTCGATTCCCGCAGGATGGGCGCCGACCTGCTGATCGGGGCCCAGCAACTGGTCAAAGAGTTCAGCGACATGCTCGAAGAGGTCAGCCGCTCCATCGCCGACGACGGCACCATCGATCCGGGCGAGGCGGTCAAGATCCGACGTCACTGGGAGATGCTCAAGCGCGTGGCGGAGAGCTTCGTCCTCAGCAGCGAGGCGGGGTTGTTCACGCAGCGCGGCGAGTAAGCACGCATCCTGAAACCCGACCGGCTGGAAGCCGGTCCCACGCGGGTTTTGTTTCTTACAACAAACCAGGCGCGCATGAGGGGCGCGTCTTTGGGTTGCGTCCGGAGGCCGCCTTGAGAGGCACCTAGAAGGTGGTGGAACTTCAGGACGCGGGGACTTGTGGGCGCGAGGATGCAATCATTCAAGCGCATCATTCCCATCGTCCCCCGCTCTCCCGGGTCCCACGGTCCCGCCCTTACGGCGGCAGTTCATCGCTGCGCAGCGGGTCGGGGATGGCGGAGCCGTCGGGCCCGTCGCTGATGATGATGGGTCGCCCGCCGTTGGCGGCCACCGCCTGGCGGTCCACGGGGGAGGGGCTTCGCGCGGTCAGGCAGCGCATCGGCCGGCCCCACCCGTCCTGAATGGCGCGCAGGGGTTCATCGTCAATCGCGGCATCCGTTCCGGCTTCCAGCACGCGCCGGGAGTCGGCCACGGCCAGCAGTTCGCCCACGATCCGCCGGGCGACCTGAAAGTCGTCATCTTTCCCGGTCGCGCGGGCGCGCGGATGGTCCGGCGAAGATCCGCGCGTGGTTTCATCCGGTCGCGGTCGGGTTTCATCCATCGGACGCGAATGAGGTCCGGCCGCTCCGGCCGGCCATTGACCGGTGACGGCCTTGTACGCCGCCATCGCCCGGTTGAGCCTCGCCAGCCGGTCCCACGTCCGCCGGGTCCGCAACTGGTCGCGGACGAAATCGGTGCCCTCGGCCAGAACCAGCAGCACCAGCCCCAGCAGAATCGCGGCGATGAGCGTCTCGACGAGCGTCATGGCGACCGCGGATCGCGGATCCCGGATCGCGTATCGAGCACGGGGCCCTCCTTGAGGTGCATTCCGAGAGGATGCCACCCACCGCGGGAAGCCGTCGCCGAGACGGCCGAAGTGTTTCAATCCGCGTTCCGCGATCCGCATTCCGCAATCCGAAATCGGCGCTCACCTCGGGTCCGGGACGCGCTGGAAGGCCACGACCTTCGGACGGGTGTAGAGGCGATCGAAGTGGTCGGGGTCGTCGAGACCGCCGGGACCGGGTCCGTAGAGCTGGTTGCCCGCGGCGTCGAAGCCGAAGCGGAGCATCTCGCCGCTGTCGTCGGCGTATTGAGCGGGCGTCAGGGGCGAGGCGAACGGCTGGCCGGTGGCCGGGTCGCGGTAGCTGCCGTTCCGGACCGCCGCCTCGGGCAGGAAGACGTTCGAGCGGTCGAGCGTGGCCATGTAGCGGCGCTCGAGGGTATCGCCGCTGGTCACGTTGGTCACGCGCACCAGGAC
>JABRVU010000313.1:0-7750 GCA_039961895.1 Phycisphaerae bacterium
GCGTCACGTTGCGGCGACAGAGCGGCGCCAACGTGTTGGTGATCGGGCAGCAGGAGGAGGCAGCGATGGCCTTGTGCGCGGCGGCGCTGATCTCGCTGGCCGCCCAGCATCCGCCCGGCTCGGCGGCGTTCTATTGCTTCGACGGCAGCCCGGCGGATTCGCCGCTGGCGGGTGTCTTTCCGCGAATCCGGGCGGCGCTGCCCCACGAGGTCAGGCTGGTCGAGTACCGGGCCGTGGCCGACGCGATGGCCGAGCTGACCGGCGAGCTGTCGCGGCGGCAATCCCGCGGCGAGCAGCACCCGCCGGCCGTCTACCTTCTCATCTACGGTCTCCAGCGCTATCGCGTGCTGCGCAAGTCCGAGGAGGCCTTCGGTTTCTCTCCGCGCGGCGCGGACGCCGGGCCCGCCGTTGACAGACAGTTCGCCGACCTGCTGCGCGAGGGGCCGCCGCTGGGCATGCACGTGATCGCCTGGTGCGACACGCCCGCGGCCGTCGAGCGCACGCTGGAGCGGGCCAGCCTGCGCGAGTTCGACCACCGCGTGCTCTTCCAGATGAGCGCCTCTGATTCCAGCAACCTGATCGACTCGCCGCTGGCCAACAAGCTCGGGCAGAACCGGGCCCTGGTCTACAGCGAGGAGCACGGCACGCTGGAGAAGTTCCGCCCTTACGGCCTGCCGGCGCGCGAGTGGCTCGACCGGCTCCGCGGGCACTGGGCCGCCCGCCGGCTACCGTAACCACGGTGTCGGGCCGGCGAGCCCGACGCCATCGGCTGGCCGCGGGCTTGATCCTCGCTCCACGGCGGATTCCGTCACCGACCCGCGTTCGGCTTCGACGGTTGGCCGGCCGGCCCGGCCCGGCGGATGCGCTCGACGACGGCGACGATCTCCGGGGCCTTCATGAAGGTCTTCCAGCACAAGCCGCTGCGGTGATTCTCGATCATCGGCCCGATCGGTCCCACGTCGATGCCCAGGTATTCCTTCGTGGCCCAGTCGCGCGACAGGTTGAACGCGTCGACGTATCCGAACCGGCCCCAGAGGCGTTCACGATGGTTGCGGTGCAGCTCGAGCAGAAACGCCCGGCTCTCCTGAGGCACGTAGGGCATGCTCGACAAGGCGGCGGTCGGGGCGATGGTGCCGTCGTCGTCGGCCCCGGGCGCGAAGGCCCGGTAGCCGTCCGGACCGAGGCTGGCCGTCAGGCCCCACAATGGCCCGTAGCCCCTGAAGGTCCCGCGGCGCGACTGGGCGTAGCGGATCTGCACGCGGCATAGACCCTGAAAATGCTCGAAGTAGCTCCGGCCGTCGAACGCGACGGCCCGCGGATCGAGGCCCAGGTAGGAATAGTGGGTGAAGAACAGCGGCATCTCCAGGCGCCCGCCGAGCGACACCCGCACGCCGAAATGCTCGCGCGGGCGGGAGAAGTCCGGCCCGTGCCAGCCGCGCCAGTACGCCTCGGCCGGCGCCGCGTGCACCGGCGAGGCCAGGGCCAGCAGGTAGACGATCTGGCACTCATTGAAGCCGCGGATGGCGTGGTTCTTCTTCCACCCGACGCGGGGCGACCAGTGCCAGAGCAGGTACACGTCGGGCCCGTCGGTCTTCACGAAGAAATCCCATTCGATGTCGCGCCAGAGCCGGTCGGCCAGGCCGCGGACCTCGACCTCGACCGGATCGTCGGCCGTGAAGTATTCGCGCACCGCCAGCAGCCCCTGGGCCAGAAAGGCCGTCTCGACCAGATCCGCGCCGTCGTCGTCGGGGCTGAAGGGAATGACCTTGCCGGTCCGGCCGTTGAGCCAGTGGGGGAACGCGCCGTGGAAGCGCTCGGCCCGGCCCGACAGGAAGCGCAGCATCCGGCGAAGGCGCTCGGCAACCTGCCGGCGCGGAATGAAGCCGCGCTCCGAGGCCACGATGAGGTTGAAACAGCCCATCCCCGTGGCGCCGATCGTGCACACGTCATCGCCGTGGAACGTGCTCTCGCGGGCCAGGCCGGAGACGGGATGCCCGTAGTCATAGAAATACCGGACCCCGGCCCGCTGCACCTCCGTGAGCAGGGCCTCGATCTCCGGCGACGGCGCGGAACTCGGCGCGGACCCGGTCGCGGCGGCGACGGCGAGAGCGGGCCATAAATTCAGCAACCGGACGTGGAACGATGCCGGCGACACGACACGATTATGCCGGCCACACAAGCCGTCATCAATGAACGGGTAGGAGGGCAAGGCGGTGGGTGACAACCGCGGGCGGTCGGACTACAATAGCCGACATGAAGTCCATGACACGATCAGCAGCGCTTCCCCATATCCCGGAAATCGACCGGCTGGAACCCCGTCCCGCGGGGGTGACGGGCTCCACACGACGCGGCGGGCGTTCCGGCGGCGGACTTTTCAGCCGAAACCATAGCAGCCGCGGGCATTTCGTCCGGAAGTATGGGGCCCTGCTGGTGGTTCTCGGATTGGCCTGGGCCCTGCCGGCCGGGGTCATGGCCTGCCCGAACTGCAAGCTTTCGATGGATGGAGTGAACGGCTCCGGCCCGGCGGGCTCGCACCCCGCCGTGACCGGCGTGTCCGCCGAAAACGGCAACATGGCCGCCGGCTACGCCTACAGCATTTACCTGATGCTGGGGATGGTGGGGCTCCTGGCCGGCGGGCTGGTCCTGTTCATCCGACGGCAGGTGGTGCATCTGTCGGCTGAACCGCCTGATTCCGAAGTCCTCACGCGCTGACCACTGCTGGATACCCCGAAGCCGCATCAGCCTCGCGTCCCGCGGATTCTGGCACGGATCCCATGCGCCCCGGTGTCGGCGGGGGGTTTACCTGCCGGCTCTCGGCCGGTACGCTGAATGCGTTCAGTTCCGGTTCGGGCTTCTGGGGTGCGCTGCGCCCCCATCCAGATGGGAGGAAGGTCATGCGGCGGACAGGTTTTAACCTCATTGCGGTCGTGATTGCGGGCGGATGGTTGGCCGGCGCGTCGGCGACGGCCGACCAGGCGTCGAACGACAAGCGGCCGGGGACTCAACCGGCCAAGACGTCGCGGGGCGAAAGCGGGCATTCGGCCCATCCCGACCCGGGCGGCGTCCACGCCGCCGCGGCACACGCGGATCATGCCGGTTCGCCGGCCACCCGCCCGACCTCAGGAGACTCGCGCCTGGTGCCCTCGACTCAACCCGTCGGCCTCCACGCCTTCAAGATGAAGGACATCGACGGAAAAACCTGCGACCTGGCCGGGTACAAAGGCAAGGTCGTCCTGGTGGTGAACGTGGCCTCGAAATGCGGCTTCACCAAGCAGTACGCCGGGCTCCAGAAGCTTTACGAGGATTACAAGGACAAGGGCCTGGTCGTGCTGGGCGTCCCCTCCAACGATTTCGGCCAGCAGGAGCCCGGCACCGAGTCGGAGATCAAGGAGTTCTGCACCAGCAGGTACCACGTGACCTTCCCCATGCTGGCCAAAGTCTCGGTCAAGAACGGCCCGCAGCAGACCGCCCTCTACAAGTATCTGTCCGAGAAGGCCCGCAACGGCGTGCTCGACGCCAAGGTGGCCTGGAACTTCAACAAGTTCCTGGTCGGAAAGGACGGCAAGGTCATCAGGCACTACGAGTCCAAGGTCGCACCGGAGGACGAGAAGCTCCGGGCCGACATCGAGAAGGCCTTGAAGTCCTCCGCGGGGCTTCCCCAGCCGGGCATCCGTTGAAAAGCCTCCGACGCGCGGGGCACGTCACGACGCGCCCCGCGCGGCAGAAGGCCATGCCGGCGATCACTGCTCGCGTTCGAGGATGAGCCGGGCCATGCGCGTGAGGCTTTCGCGGGCGTCCGACGGCGGGAGGACGCGCAGGGCCTCGACGGCCGACTCCACGTAGGCCCGCGCCGATTCCAGGGCATAGCCGATGCTGTCGGTGGGTTCGAGTAACTCCGCCAACCGTTCGCGGAGGGGATGCTCCTCGGCCAGGTAATCGCGCAGACGCTGCCGCGCGGCCGGGGCGGCCGTCCGCAGGCCGTGTATCACCGGCAGGGTGAGCTTGTGCTTGTCCAGGTCCCGGCCGAGCGTCTTGCCCATCCGCTCCTCGGCCCCGACGATGTCCAGCACGTCGTCGGTGATCTGAAAGGCAATGCCCACGTCCAACCCGTAACGCTCCAGGGCCTCGACCGTGTTCGCATCGGCCCCCGCGTAATGGGCGCCCAGCCGGCAGCACGCACCGGTCAGGGCCGCCGTCTTGCGCGTGATGATGGCCAGATACTGCTCGGTGGTCAGGCCGTCGTCGCCCCGCCGGTGCACCTGAAGCAGCTCCCCCTCGCAGACCGTGTTGGTGGTGGCCCCGATCAGCCGGGAGGCGTATTGCGAATCCAGCGAGCTGCACAGGTGGAAGGCATGGCTGATGAGATAGTCCCCCAGCAGGACGGCGGCCTCGTTGCCCTCCAGACGGTTGATGGTCGCCCCGTTGCGTCGGACGTCGGCCTCGTCGAGCACGTCGTCGTGCACCAGCGTGGCCATGTGCACCAGCTCGACGACGGCGGCCAGGGTGACGTGCTCCTCGCGCACCTGGCCGCAGGCCCTGCCGGCCAGCAGCAGCAGCGCCGGACGGAGCATCTTCCCGCGATACTGCCGGACGCGGGCGCACAGCTCGTTGACGAACGGCAGATCGCTGAACAGCTCGTCGTCAAACACCCGGCACACCCGCCGGAGTTCGTCGGCGATGGGCTCGTACAACGTCGCGAGGGCGGGCATGAGTTCGATCCGTGACAACCGCCAACCACACGCCAGGGTTCCCCTTGGCCGGCAGAGTATACGGGCCGCCGGTCCGGCCCGCGAGTCGTTTCAATAGTTTTGAAAATTGCGGAAGGTCTTCCCGCGGTTCGGGCCCGCCGCTACCCGGACCCCGGCCGGTCCACCCCGCCCGTGCGCCGGGCCGCGACCTGCAGATGCCCGCAGCGGGCCAGGTTGGCGGGGTCGCGGTGCAGGCGCTGCTCGATCAGGACCCACTTGCGGCGCTGCCCCGGGTCTTCCAGCCGGTCACGATGCGCCCGCATGGGCAGCACGGTCTTGCCGATGACGTCCAGGACCTCGAAGCCGGCGGCGGACAGCATGCGTCGCAACTGATCGGGCTCGAAGGTGTGAATCTCGAAGCGCTCGCCGGGGTCGCGGGTCAGCCAGTGGGTGAGGCCGGTCCGCAGGAACCGTTCCAGGGCCTCCACGTCGCCCTGCTGCACGTAGTGGTCGATGCAGGCGATGCGCTGATCGAACGTGGCCACCAGTGTTCCGCCGGGAATCAGGACGCGGGCGATCTCGCGCAGAGCCCGGGCCGGGTCGGAACACAGGCCGATCGGTTCGCCCATCGCGACGGCCAGGCCGAAGTGCGCCGCGGGCAGGGCGGACAGATCGACCAGGTCGGCCTGGAGAAATTCGGCCCTGCCCGCGTCGGCGGAGTCGGCCACCTGCCGCCGGGCCTCGTCCACCATCCGGGCGGAGAAGTCCACGAAGGTCACGCGGTAGCCGCTCTTGAGCAGCCGCCGCCCCCACTTGCCCGAGCCGCAGCCTAAGTCCGCGACCGGCCGGCCCTGCTCCGCCGGGAGGAAACGCTTGAGATGTTCCCAGGTGATCGCGTCGTGCCATTGCCAGTAGGCATCGTCGTAGATGTGCTCGTATCGGGCCGCGACCCGGTCGTGATAGCGCTGATTGGCGTTGCGACGATGGCGAGGCATCGTAAGTTCTTGCTTGCCGGATCGCGGCGTTCAGCTTTCGCCTTTCACGGCCGCTTCGACCGCGCTCCAGTCGCGCCGCCTGAGGTCCTCGAGCAGCTCGTACCGGGTCATGTCGAATTGCAGCGGCGTGATCGTCACGTAGCCTTCGCGCAGCGCGTCCAGGTCGTTGTCGGCCGGCTCGCCGTGCTTGAAACGGCCCTCGGTGAACCAGTAATACCGCCGTCCGTCGGGCCCGGTGAAATCAACGAACCCGTCTTCCATGCCGCAGACGGCCTGGGGCACGACGCGGATGCCCCTGGGCAGGCCGGCGGCCAGATCGGGCAGGTTGATGCTCACGAGCTGCCCCGGGCCCAGGCCTTCGTCCAGCAGTCGGCGGATGATGGGCATGGCGATGGCGGCGGCCCGGCGGAAGTCGCGTTCCCGGCCGCGCTCCATCGAGACCGCGATGGCCGGAAACCCCAGCAGGGCCCCCTCGGCGGCGGCGGCCACCGTACCCGAGTAGAGCACGTGAATGCCGGCGTTGGCCCCGTCGTTGATGCCGCTGACCACCAGGTCCGGCGGGGCCTCGAGCAGACGGGTGACGGCCAGTTTCACGCAATCGGCCGGGCGGCCCTCGACGCTGTGCCCGAAGAAGCCGTCCTGAACGTGAACGCGGGAAACCGCCAGCGGGCCGGAGAGGGTGATGCTGTGACCGGCCGCCGACTGCACCTCCGCCGGCGCCACCACCGACACCTCGCCCAGGTCCGACAGCGCCGCCCGCAAGGCGGCCAGCCCCGGGGCCAAAATGCCGTCGTCGTTGCACAACAGGATCCGCATCGGCGGCCGATTGTACGAAACCCGCGACCGGCCGTCGAACGAGAGCTCGAGCCGGGAACCTCAAGCGCGAGCACGTGGTTCACTCGACGGTCAGCAGCGCGAGCGAGTCCTGGTCCCGGATGAACAGGCGGTTGCCGGAGGCGACCGGGTAGGCGTAGGTCGGGGTGTCGGCCACCTTGATCTTGGCCTGCTCGGCGTACTGCTTGTCGCCGGGGGCGAAGACGATGAGCTGCGACGCCGGGGTCAGAGCGAGCAGGGCGTTACCCACGTCGACGATCGAGCCGTATCCGCCGCGTCCGCCGCCGCGACCGCCCATGCCGCGACCACCGCCACCGCCGGGTCCGCGTCCGCCACCGCGTCCGCCTGGTCCGCCGGGCGGTCCGGGCGCGTCCGCCGGTCGGGTGGCTTGGGCGCCCTGATCCGGGCCGCCGGGACCGCCGGGCCCGCCGCGGCCGCCTCTGCCGCCGGCGAAGCCCCCGCCGCCGGGACCGCCGCCCGGCGGGCCGACCGATCCGCTCCAGGCCGCCTTGCCGGTCTGCTTGTCGAGGCAGAACAGTTCATTGGACTGGCTCAGCCCGTACAACAGGCCCTCTTTGACGACCGGAGTGTTGAACTGCACCGACAGGTCCTCGTTTTTCCACAACTCCTGGCCGACGATGCCCTCACCTTGCTTTTCGAGCTTGACCGCCCGGGTACCTCTTCCGCCGCCGGAGAAGTACAACACGTTGCCTTCCACCACCGGCGTGGAGGCGTTGTAGGCGCCCATGCCCCGTACGGCGAAAGGCGTCTCCCACATCAGCTTCCCGTCGCTCAGCCGGACGGCCACGATCCGCTCCTCAGTCTCGGCGACGACCAGCTTCAGGCCATCGAGGGTCATCAGAACGGGCGAGGCATAGGCCGGGCTCTCGCCGGTCCACTTCCATTTCTCCTCGCCGCCGGCCAGGTCATATGCGACCAGGGCCCCGTTGTTGCCGCCGCCGAGCTGGGCGATGCACAGGCCGTCCACGATGATCGGCGAACTGCTGGTGGCGAAACGGGGGATGGCCTCGAGGAAGTCGTCTTTTCTCCAGAGCACCTTGCCGGTGGCCGCGTCCAGACAGGAGAGCCGCCCGCGCACGCCGAGGGTGACGACCTTGCCCTCGCCGACGGCCGGGGAACTCCGCGGGCCGGAGAAACTCGAGGCCGGGCCGGTCACGCCGCGAGACTCGTACTCATCCTTCCAGATTTCGTTGCCGCTGGCCGCATCCAGGC
>JABRVU010000314.1:0-2397 GCA_039961895.1 Phycisphaerae bacterium
GAACTGGATGGAATCCGGCGTGGGGTCGCCCATCATACCCGAGCCGCCCTCTCCGCCGCCGCCGCCCCAGCCTCCGTAACCGCCGTCTCCGCCGTCTCCGCCGCGGACCCGACGCACGACGTTGTTCCGCAGCGTCGGGTTCGACTGGGGCCCGCAATAGATACCCGCCGCCTCGCCGCCGACGGCGCCCGCGGCGCCCGGCAGGCCGGCGCTCGCGGCATTCAGCCCGTTGCCGCCGGACTGACCGGCGCTGAACCCGTTCGAGCCGAAATTGCCGGTGTCACCGCTGCGTCCGGCCGCGCCGCGTCCGCCGGTACCGCCGCTGAGGCGCTCGATGGTGTTGCCCAGAATAGTCGAGGACGCATTGCCGGTCAGGTAGATGCCGTAAGCCGGGCCGCCCGGCTGGGCCGGGTTCGACGCCGTCCCGGCCGGTTGATCGACCCCGCTCACGTCGTGAATGGTGCAATACTGGACGGGGACCGAGGGGCCCTCGATCCGTACGCCGTGATTGCGGGAATACCCGATCACGGCGTTGGCAAGACTTCCGCTGCTTCCCGCCGCGAAGCGCAGCCCGCCCCAATCGCCGGCCGCCGGCCGGGCTTTCCAGGACGTGAACACCACCGGCTCGTCCGCCGACCCGGCGACCATCAGGTGGCCGGCGTTGAAGACGGTCATCTTGACGTTATTCGCGAAGCGAACCAGCACGCCCGGATGGATGGTCAGCGAGCCGGTCACGGTCAGATCCTGGGTGACAAAGACGATGGCGCGGTTGGACAAGCTCCACTGGTTCGTCCCGCTCAGGATGCCGCTCACCTCGCACTCGTCCGCAAAACCGTTGCCGTTCGAATCATGGAGGAGGCCGGACTTGATGTCGCATTCGTCCATGATGCCGTTCCGGTTGCAGTCCAGCACCGATTCGCACTCGTCGTATTGAAGGTTCCCATTGCAGTCGGCCAGGGCCCCCTCCTGGATCTCGACGTAGTCCGGCGTACCGCTGGCGTCGCAGTCGATCGGGAACTCGTAGGCCCCCAGGTCGGTCGAACCGCCCTGGCTCCGCGGGGTGCCGTCGAAATCGAATTGGGGATTATTGGGATTGTGGACTCCCTGGCCGGCGTTGATACACGGCGAGCCGGCGGTCAGGTGCAGATCGTCGTCGGCCGTTCCGGGAAGGCCGTCCGGCCCCGCGGCATCGGCGAACCGCGGGTCGAAATCGTAATTCGGGGCCTGTCCGCCGGCGCCGCCCAGGCCTTGAATGTTGCAGTATGTCCAGAGGACCTTGCCCTCCAGCTCGGTGACGATCTCCGGCAAGGTGTCCCCCCAGAGGATGCAGTTCCGAAGCTGGACCAGGGCCGAAGCGTTGGCCGCCACGCTGGCCAACCGGCCGTGCGCGAGGGTGCAACTGGTCACTTCGACCAGTGCCGAATCGCCTTCGGCCGTGATCCCCGACCCGATATTGCCGCTGAACAGGCATTGGTGGACGGTGGCCTGCGCGGTCTGGTCGTTGGTCGACTTGACGAACAGCACGGCCGATTTGCCCGGACCGCCCGACAGGTTGCTGGCCACGTTGCCGAAGAAGCGGCAGCCGCGCACGTCGAACGGTTGCGGGGCCGGACCGGAGAGGAACAGCGCGGCCCCGCGGGCGGCCTGGTTCTTCTCGAAGTCGCATTGCTGGATCGTGAAGCGCGTCGTGTCACACCAGACGGCCCCGCCGTCCCCGCCGGCGCCATTGAATGCGAAACGGCTTTCCGTGATGGTGACGTGGCCACTGCCGCCGGGAAAGCCGGACAGCCCGCCGCCCTGGCTGATGGCGGAGTTGCCCTCGAAGAGGCAATGCGCGACGGTCGGTGAAGCGTCCTGGACGAAGAGGCCGCCGCCGCGGGTGAGGGCATTGTTGCGCAGGAACCGGCAGTCGGTGATCGCCGGACTCGTCCCCAGAACATACACCCCGCCGCCGAACTGCGCGGAGTTCACTTGAAACTCGCAGCCGGCCAGGGACGGCCCCGCCTGGTTCATGTAGATGCCCCCGCCGCGACTCGTCGCCGTGTTGTTGTTAAACGTGCAATCGACGACCGTCGGGGCGCTGCCGGGGCTTTCGTAAATTCCCCCGCCAAACTGGGCCAGGTTGCCGACGAAGGTGCTGCGCTTCACGACCGGCGTCGCCGCGGGGCCCACGAACAGGCCGCCGCCGTTGACCGCGGCGCCGCCGCTGATGGTCAGCCCGTCGATCACCGTGCCCGACCCTTCGCCGCTGGCGCAGCGGACGGCGCTGCTTTGAAACACCGTCGCGTCGAGGATGGTCGAGGCCACGACCTGGGGATTGCCCGGATCGGTGCTCGTCAGCGTGATCGCCTTGCCCTGAAAGTCAATGGCCTCGGAATAGACCGACGGTTCAGCCAC
>JABRVU010000315.1:0-6033 GCA_039961895.1 Phycisphaerae bacterium
CCGCCGGTCTGACCGCCGATGCCTGGGCCGCCGAGCCCGCGTCCGTCCCCCCCGCCCAGCGCGTCCACGAGACCAACCTCCTCAACGCCAAGGACGACGGCTACCGCGGCATCTGGTACATGAACCAGCCCTCCAACGACGAGTACCGCTACAAGTACAGCGGCGGATACGGCACCTACTGCGCCAATCACATCCCCCACGCCTGGTATTCCCAGGAGGCGGACAAGACCTTCTTCGTCTACGGCGGGACCAGCCGCGACAGCTTCCACGAGCTGATCCACATGGTCTCTTACTACGACCACAAGACCGGTATGGTCCCCCGGCCGACCATCCTGCTGGACAAGAAGACCTCCGACGCCCACGACAACCCGGTGCTCAACGTCGACGACAAGGGCATCATCTGGGTGTTTTCCTCCAGCCACGGGCGGGCCCGGCCGTCCTACATCTCGCGCAGCAAAAAGCCCTATTCCATCGACGAGTTCGAGCTGGTCTGGACCGGCAACTTCTCGTACCCCCAGCCCTGGTTCTTCCCGGGCGCGGGATTCGTCTTCATGCACACCTATTACAATCCCGGCCGGACGCTGTGTCTGATGACCAGCCCGGACGGCGTGAACTGGTCCGAGCGGCGCGAGCTGTTCCATATCGGTGAAGGCCACTACCAGGTCTGCCGGCCCCTCGGCGGCAACAAGCTGGGCACCAGCTTCATGTACCACCCCATCGGCAAGGGGCTCAACTGGCGGACCAACCTGTATTACGCCGAATCGACCGACTTCGGCCGGACCTGGCACTCGGCCTCCGGCAAGGAGCTGACCCTCCCGCTCATGTCCACCGTCAACCCGGCCCTGGTCCGCGAGTATGAGAGCCAGGGCCTGCTGGTCTATATCGTGGACATCAACTGCGACTCGAAGGGCAACCCCATCATCCTCTACATCACCAGCAAGGGCTATGAATCCGGCCCCAAGAACGACCCCCGGACCTGGACCACCGCATACTGGAACGGCAAGGAATGGGAGATCCACGGCGGCGACGTGGTCTCCGACAGCAACTACGATCACGGCTCGCTGTACGTGGAGAACGACGATCTCTGGCGGATCATCGGCCCGACCCAGACCGGACCGCAGGCCTACAACCCCGGCGGCGAAGTGGCCCTGTGGGAAAGCACCGACCACGGCAAAAGCTGGAAGCTCGTCCGGCGGATGACCGCCCGGAGCCACTACAATCACACCTACGTGCGCCGACCGGTCAACGCCCATCCGGATTTCTACGGTTTCTGGGCCGACGGCGATGCCCGCCAGCCCTCCGATTCGCGCCTGTACTTCTGCAACCGGGCCGGCGACGTCTTCCGCCTCCCCACCCGGATGACGTCCGATTTTCAGAAGCCCTCGCGCGTGGTTCCGCCGGGTTGATTCCGTCGCCGAGCGGGTATGATGGCCTGGGCATTCGGAATGCATCCTGATGTGAGTGCCTCTTGAAACGCCCCAAAACCGACCGGCTGGAGACCGGCCCCCGCGGGTTTCAGGACGTCCACGCGGAAACGGACCCCGCCATCGCCGACGTGGCAGGAGATCACATGACGAGAGCTGATTCACGTCCCATGATTCGCGGCACGGGCGGCCTGAGCACCCTGCTGTTGATTCTCGCGGCCTGGGGCTGCGCGCCCCCCGCCGACCGGCGACCCTTTACGCTGGTCATGCTCCCGGACACCCAGAACTACAGCCGGTTCCGTCCCGATCTGTTCTTCGCCCAGACCCGCTGGATCAAGGCCAACGTCGAGAAAGAGAACATCGTGTTCGTCACGCAGGTGGGCGACATCGTCAACGATCACGCCCGCGACGAGTACCAGTGGCGGTCCGCCGCCGGGGCCATGGCCGTCCTCGACGGGGCGGTGCCCTGGGGCGTGGCCATCGGCAATCACGACTACGACTCCATTCCCAAGCGCAAAACCGGCGGGGCGGACACCTTCCGCCGCTATTTCGGACCGGGCCGGTTCGCCGGCCGGCCCTGGTACGCCGGGGCCTCGCCCAACGGGCTCAACTCCGCCCAGCTCTTCTCCGGCGGGGGCGTCGATTTCCTCATTCTGCACCTGGAGGTCGATTTCCCGGAGCCCGCGGTGGACTGGGCCCGCGGGATGATCGCCCGATACCCGACCCGGGCGGTGATCCTCTCCACGCATATCTACCTGAAAGGCCGGGAAGGCGTCGGGCGGCATCCCAGGCTCATCTACCGCCCCGACGGCCACAGTGCCGAGGAACTCTGGCACCGGTTCATCCGCCCTTGCCGGCGGATATTCCTGGTGCTCTGCGGGCATGAGAGCCGCACCGATGAATACCGGCAGGTATCGATCAACGACGCCGGCCGGCCGGTCCATGAAATCCTGGCCGATTACCAGTCCCGCCCGCGCGGCGGCGACGGCTTCCTGCGCCTCCTGCGCTTCGACCCGGTCAGGCGCGAAATCCTCGTCCGCACCTACTCGCCCGACCTCGACCGCTTCGAGGCCGACGAGAGCAGCGCGTTCACCCTGCCGTGGATCATTCCCGAGGCCTGCCTTGCCAGGACCGGCACCTGATCGGCCGCTCCGGCGGGCTCCGCCCCTGCCCCCGCGCCGTTGGCGGGCGGCGCTGAAATGCGGTAACGTGTCGCCCGGAGTCCCGTGCCGCCGGCGGGTGGTGGCGGCATGGACGCGGGAATACGGACCTGATGGACCTGACGGCGATCCAACGCGAGCTGCGAGCGGCCGGCCTGGACGGCTGGCTGTTCTTCGATCATCACCAGCGCGACCCGCTGGCCTATCGCGTGCTGGGCTTCCAACCTCCGGGGCACGTGACCCGCCGATGGTATTACTTCATCCCCGCCGAGGGCGAGCCGCGCGGGCTGGTGCACGGCATCGAAAGCGGCGTACTCGATGCCCTGCCCGGCCGGAAGATCGTCTACGCCGACTGGCGAAAACAGCACGCCGGTCTGCGCGAAATCCTCGCCGGCGCCCGCCGCGTGGCCATGCAGTACTCGCCGCTGTGCGCCGTGCCCTACGTGGCCAACGTGGACGCCGGCACCGTGGACCTGGTCCGCGGCCTGGGCGTCGAGGTGGTCGGCTCCGCGGAGCTGATCCAGCTCTTCGAGGCCCGCTGGACGCCGGCCATGCTGGAGACGCACCTGGAGGCCGGTCGGCGCGTGGACCGCGTCCGCGCCGAGGCCTTCGAGCACGTCCGCGGCGCCCTCCGCACCGGTGAGACCCTCGATGAGTTCGGCTTGCAGCAGTTCGTGATGCGGCGGTTCGCCGACGCGAAGCTGGTCACCGACCATCCGCCGATCGTGGGCGTGAACGCCAACGCCTCCGACCCGCATTACGCCCCGTCGCCTTCGAGCTGCGCGCCCATCCGCCGGGGCGACCTGCTGCTGCTGGACCTGTGGGCCCGGCTCGAGGACCCGGATGCGGTCTTCTATGACGTAACCTGGATGGCCTTCTGCGGGCCGGAGCCGCCGGCGCGGATGGCGGAGGTGTTCGGCGTGGTCGTGGCCGCACGCGACGCGGGGGTCCGCTTCGTGCAGGAAGCGGTCGCGAGCGGGCGGGCCATCCGCGGCTTCGAGGTCGATGACGTGGTCCGCGGGCGCGTGGCCGCCGCCGGTCTGGCCGATTATTTCTGCCACCGCACCGGCCATTCCATCGGCCGCGAATGTCACGGCAACGGCGCCAACATGGACAACCTCGAAACTCACGACGACCGGCCGGTCATCGCCCGGACCGGCTTCTCGATCGAGCCGGGCGTCTACCTGCCCGAGTTCGGCGTGCGCAGCGAGGTCAACGTTTACGTCGATGACTCGTCGGCCCGCGTCACGGGGCAAATGCAGACCGAGTTGATCCGTCTTTGAATGTGTTCATCACGGAGGCACCCAGACAGGGAGAAGAGAACATGAAAGGGACGATGACAATCGCACTGGTGTGGGGCGGGTTGCTGGGCGTCAGCGGCGGCATCGCCCGGGCCGATGACGCCTGGAAGCCCGCCGCCGGGCCGCTGATGTCGCGCTTCGCCAAGGACGTCTCTCCGGACAAGGTCCTGCCCGAGTATCCCCGGCCGCAGATGGTCCGCAAGGAGTGGCAGAACCTCAACGGCCTGTGGAGCTACGCCATCCAGGCCAAGGAGAAGCCCCGCCCGGAGAAGTGGGACGGGCAGATTCTCGTGCCCTTCGCCGTCGAGTCGGCCTTGTCGGGGGTCATGAAGCCGGTCGGTCCGGACAACCGGCTGTGGTATCGGCGGACGTTCAAGATTCCCGCCGCCTGGCGCGAGGGAGGCCGGCGCGTCCTGCTGCATTTCGGGGCCGTCGACTGGGACGCGACCGTGTTCGTGAACGGCCGGGAGGTCGGCCGGCACCGCGGCGGCTACGACCCCTTCTCGTTCGACGTCACCGCCGCGCTCAGCGACGCCGCCGAGCAGGAGCTGGTCGTTTCCGTGTGGGATCCCACCGACACGGGCACCCAGCCGCGCGGCAAGCAGATCCTCAGGCCGCACGGCATCTGGTACACGGCCGTCACGGGCATCTGGCAGACCGTCTGGCTCGAACCCGTGCCCGCCGCCTACGTCGAGTCGCTCAAGATCGTGCCCGACGTGGACCGTTCCGGCGTGCGCGTCACCGTCCAGGCCGCCGGCCGGCCCGGCGCGGCGTTCAAGATCACCCTGTTCGCCCCCAACGCCCCCACCCGGGCCCTGGCCACCGCCGAGGGCACGGCCGGTCAGCCCATCTTCCTCTACGTCGATAACGCCACGCTCTGGACCCCCGACGCGCCCGTGCTCTACCCCTTCGAGGTGACGCTGACCGACGGCGGCGACACCGTTTCCTCCTATTTCGGGCTCCGCAAGGTGTCGCTGGGCAAGGACGAAAAGGGCGTCACCCGGATCATGCTCAACAACCGGTTCCTCTTCCAGATCGGCCCGCTGGACCAGGGCTGGTGGCCCGACGGGCTCTACACCGCCCCGACCGACGAGGCCCTCAAATACGACATCGAGATCACCAAAAAGCTCGGCATGAACATGGCCCGCAAGCACGTGAAGGTCGAGCCGGCCCGCTGGTACTACTGGTGCGACAAGCTCGGCCTGCTGGTCTGGCAGGACATGCCCAGCGGCGACCGGTACATCGGCGGCAACGACCCGGACATCCAGCGCACCAAGGAATCGGCCGAGCAGTTCGAGACCGAATGGACGCGGATCATCACCGCCTTCGGCAACCACCCCAGCATCATCATGTGGGTGCCGTTCAACGAGGGCTGGGGCCAGTTCGACACGCCGCGCATCGTCGAGCTGACCCGGAAGACCGACCCGACGCGGCTGGTCAACAACGCCAGCGGGTGGACCGACCGCGGCGTGGGCGACGTGCACGACATCCATGTTTATCCCGGTCCCGGGGCTCCCCCGGCCGAGGAGAAGCGGGCCATCGTGCTGGGCGAATTCGGCGGGCTGGGCCTGCCGCTCGAGGGCCACACCTGGCAGCCCAAGGGCAACTGGGGGTATCGCAGCTACACCGACTCGGCCTCGCTCACCGACGCCTACGTGCAGCTCTTCGCCCGCCTGCACCGCCTGGTGGGCGAACCGGGGCTGTCCGCGGCGGTCTACACCCAGACCACCGACGTGGAGATCGAAGTCAACGGGCTGATGACCTACGACCGGGCGGTCATCAAGATGGACGCGGAGCGCATCGCCGCCGCCGCCCGCAAGCTCCACGGCCCGCCGCCCAAGGTCACGACTCTGGTGCCCGATGCCCGCTCCAGACCCCAGACCTGGCGATACACCACCACCCGGCCCAAGGACGGCTGGGAAAAAGAGGGCTTCGACGACTCCGGCTGGCAGACCGGCGAGAGCGGCTTCGGGACCCGCGAAACGCCCGGGGCGATCGTCCGCACGTCGTGGTCCACGCCCGACATCTGGCTTCGGAGGGTCATCGAGCTGCCCGCGGCCGGCAGGCCCAACGCGCCCAATCTGACCCTCCATCACGATGAGGACGCGGAGGTGTACATCAACGGCGTGCTCGCCGCCCGGCGCCGGG
>JABRVU010000316.1:0-19999 GCA_039961895.1 Phycisphaerae bacterium
CAAGCGGACCGGCCGGTATGGAGCCCGGCCGCTTTCCGGTATCGCGTGGTGCCGGCCCACCTTCGCCGGCGCTTCGTCGGCCAAGGGATACGCTTTTCGCTGGCGTCGAGCGGGGGGCCGCCGCGAGCGGGCCGGGATTCCCGCCAGTGGCGGACGAAGCGGGTTCGGAGGGGGATCTCCCCGGTTCCAGGGATGGTCTGCCCGAACAACGGGACGTCGCATGTCGGAGTCACTGGCCGAAGGGACGCTCGAGCTGCACGACAAGGGCTGGGGCTTCCTGCGATCGGCCAAGAGGAATTACGCCATCCACCCGAGCGACCCGCTGGTTTCGGCCGAGCAGGTCCGACGGCTGACGCTGCGCGGGGGCGAGACCATCGCCGGCCCGGTTCAACGCGGCAGCCGCCAGCCGGGCGCCCAGGCCGCCGCCTCGGTGGCCCGGATCGAGCTGGTCAACGGCCTGACCCCCGAGGCCGCCGCCGAGCTGACCCCCTTTCATGAGCTGACCGTCATCGACCCGCGCGAGCGCATCCGCTTCGAGACCCCCGGCGGGCCGCTGACCATGCGCGTGCTCGACCTGATGACGCCCATCGGCAAGGGGCAGCGCGGCCTGATCGCCGCCCCGCCCCGGACGGGCAAGACCATCCTGCTCCAGCAGATGGCCGCCGGCATCGCCGCCAACCACCCCGAAATCTACATGATGGTCCTGCTGATCGACGAACGGCCCGAAGAAGTCACCGAGATGCGCCGCACCGTCCATGGCGAGGTCGTCTTCTCCAGCAACGACCAGAACATCGCCAGTCACATCCGCATCGCCCGGCTGATGATCGAGAAGGCCAAGCGCATGGTCGAATCCGGGCGGCACGTGCTGATCCTGCTGGATTCGCTGACCCGGCTGGGGCGGGCCTTCAACGCGGGGATCAAGTCCTCGGGACGGACCATGAGCGGCGGGGTGGACATCCGGGCGCTGGAGGAGCCCAAGGCCATCTTCGGCGCGGCCCGCAACATCGAGAACGGCGGGTCGCTGACCATCATGGCCTCCGCCCTGATCGAGACCGGCAGCCGCATGGATGAACTCATCTTCAACGAGTTCAAGGGCACCGGCAACATGGAGATCATGCTCAACCGCGAGCTGGCCAACCTGCGCATCTGGCCGGCGATGGACCTGAACCAGTCCGGCACGCGCAAAGAGGAGCTGCTGCTGGGCAGGGAAACGATCGAGAAAGTCTACCGCCTGCGCCGGCAGATCTCGCCCATGCCGACACCCAAGGCCATGCAGACCCTGCTGGAATGGCTCTCGAAGGCCCCGTCGAACCAGGCGTTTCTCGACGGGCTGGCCAGGTGACGATCCGGCGGGCGCCGACCCGGCGGCCCCGGGGAACACCGCTGACGCGAGGATGAGGACGGGCATCCATGGACAAGCTGCGATTAGGCGTCATCGGGACCGGCTCGGTGGTGCGCGAGATCTACCAGCACCTGTACTTCCGCAGCGCGTATTCGCGGCTGCTGTCGATCGAGGCGGCGGCCGATCCGAACCCGGCCTCGCTGGCCGCCTTCTGCGACCCGCACGGCGTTCCCGCGGAGCGGCGGTTCGCCGACTACGAGCGGATGATCGAGCACGTGGAACTCGACGCCGTCCAGGTCAACACGCCCGACAGTCTGCACCGGGCCCCGGCCGTGTTCGCCCTCGAACACGGGCTGGACGTGATGGTGCCCAAGCCGCTGGCCGAGACCGTCGCCGACGCCCACGCGATGATCGAGGCGGCCCGCAAGGCCGGCCGACTGATCGGCGTGGACTTCCACAAGCGCGAGGACCCGCGCATCAAGGAGGTCGCCGCCCGATACCGCAGCGGGGCCTACGGGAGTTTCCAGTGCGCGGTCTGGTACATGCTCGACAAACTCTGCGTGGCCGACCCCAACCACCAGCCGCCGTTCTTCGCCTCGCCTGACTTCTGCGAACGCAATTCGCCGATCAGCTTTCTGACCGTGCACATGGCCGATGCCCTGCTCCAGATCGTCGGGCTCAGGCCGGTCCGCGTCCGGGCCACCGGCTGGTCGCAGAAGCTGCCCTCGCTGCGGCCCCGGCCGGTCAGCGGATATGACCTGTGCGATACGCAGGTGGAGCTCGAGAACGGCGCGGTCGCGCACATCCTCACCGGCTGGCATCTGCCGAACACCGCCCACGCGACGACGGTACAGTCGGCCCGACTAGTGTTCACCGACGGCCTCGTGGACCTGGGCCTGGATACGCCGGGATGCCGGGAGGTCGTCCGTGACGGCCTCTTCGAGCGCAATCCGTTGTTCCGGAACTTCGAGCCGGACGGAAGCGTCAGCGGCTATGGGATGCGTCGGCCGGGACGCATCTATGAGATGCTTCGCCGCAACCGACGCGGAGAGCTGACCGACGGGGAGCGGGCGGAAGCGATGAGCCCCTTCGAGCTGGGCTTCTACACGACCGTCATCTGCGAGGCGGCGGAGACCAGCCTCAGGTGCGGCCGGGCTTCGGATGGCGTCACCCACGGCGCGGATATCGCCGTTGAGCAACTCTTGACTGAGCGGCTGGGTGAGCAGGCACGTCTCTACCTGCGCGGGTGATCGCGTCCTGCGTGGCTGCCTCCCCACCGCCGCGCTCTGTCACAGGGCCACCGCCGGGCAGGTGGATAAACTGTGAGGCTTCGGGTATATTCGGACGTGGTTTCGACACGGATTGTCGCTGGCTGCGTTCCGGTTGTCAGCAGGCTGATGGCAGTGTTTGCGATACTCACAGCTTATCCACGCCTGCCGCCGCCGCCGTTATTGTCGCAACCTGTTGTTGAATAACGAGTTGCGGATTACAACCGAGGCGGGTTTACACAATCCGGACGAGGCTACGATTCCTGCCTCTCTCTTTGATGGAAAACAAGGGGGAGAGTTGCCCGGACAGTCTATGGGAACGCCTGAGGCGGCTAGAGGGTATCCTGAAACTCCGATAACCGGCGGCCTCACGCGGGTTTCGGGCGGCACTCTCGTACGGATGCAACGCAAGGAAAGGGCACAACACCGCGCGGCTGTTGCCCTGGAAGGAGCGAGGACGTCATGCGGATCATTGTCAACCGTGCGGCACTGGTCGAGGTTCTGAATGCGGCATCGGCGGTGGCGGCCAGCCGGACCACCAAGGACGTGCTCAAGTGCGTGCGTCTGACCACCGTGGGCGACGAGCTGCTGGTCAGCGCGACGGACCTGGAGGTGGCCATCCGCGGCGTCGTGGCGGCCGTAGAGGTCAAGAAGCCCGGAGACATGTTGATCCCTGCCGAGAAGCTGAGTTCCATCGCCCGTGAAAGCGCCGATGAGACTTTGACGATCGAGGGCGACGCTCAAGCCTGTCATATCCGCGGGACGGACAGCCACTTCGAGGTCTATGGGCAGGACCCCAGGGAATTCCCGCCGGTCCCGGACCTGGAGGGTTCGCCGGACGTGGAAATCGAGGCCGAGGCCGTCAAGGGCCTGATCGAGCGGACCATCTTCGCGGTGGCCAAGGAGAATACCCGGTACGCGATCAACGGGGTGCTGTGGGAGAAGAAGGCCAAGAAGCTGGCGTTCGTCTCGACCGACGGGCGTCGATTGGCGCGGGCGGTGGCCTCGGCGGAATCGTCGGCCGGGGAGGACGGAAAGATGATCGTCCCGGCCAAGACCGTCCAGGTGATCCAGAAGATCCTGCCGGGCATCGACGGGAACGTCGGCATCCGGTTTTCGGCCAATCAGGTGATCGCGCGCGTCGGCGGCTATGTCGTCAGTTCCGCGCTGGTCGAGGGGCACTTCCCGCAGTATGAAGAGGTCATCCCCAAGGACTGCGATCGCAAGATCGAGCTGAACACCGAGGAGTTCCTCAGCGCGGTGAGGCGGGCGGCCCTCTTGACCAACGACCAGTCCAAGTCGGTGCGCCTGACGTTCGACAAGGAACGGCTGGTGCTGTCCAGCCGGGCGCCGGAACAGGGCGAGGCGACGGTGTCCATGCGGATCGACTACAAGGACGCGCCCCTGGACATCGGCTTCAATCCGGCCTACCTGATCGAGGCCCTGCGGGTGGTGGGCACGCCGACGGTCACGATGGAGCTCAAGGAGCCCAACCGGCCGGGACTGATGCGGGCAGGCCCCGCGTTTCTCTACGTGATCATGCCGGTGAGCCTGCCGTGAGGGAGCGCACGTGCACGACGGACGGAACAGACCGTTGGTCCGGCATCCCCGCGTCCCGCAGCCGACAGGCGTGTCCGATCGTCAACTGACGTTCGTCCACCGCAACGGCCAGCACGCGCTGCGCGTTTCTCCCGTTGGCTCGGAGGTGCGGGCGGAGTTCGCCCGGCGCTGCTCGGACGGACCGGCCTGGCGCCGCCGGCTGGTCGCGGTCATCGAGGAACACGCCGGGCCGGAGCTGCTGGCCAAGGTCGCCGGGGTCGAGTTGCGGCGCGGCGTCCTGAAGTTGGAGGTGTCCGACGCGACAGTGCGTTACGAGCTGGGCTTGCGTTGGCAGCAGCGGCTGCTGGCGATCCTCCAGGCTCATCTGCCCGCGGCGGGCATCAGCGGTGTGCGGTTTGTGGTGGGACGATCAGCCGGCGCGGGCCGCGCCGGAGATTCCTGTTTATGACGGATCATGAAGATACCATGACGGGGGCGATGGGTGAGCCGGCGATGGAGGCGGTCGACGAGCACGCCTATGACCAGAGCAGCATCACGGTGCTCGAAGGCCTGGAGGCGGTAAGGCGGCGGCCGGCGATGTACATCGGCGACACCGGCCTGGCCGGGTTGCACCACCTGATCTACGAGCTGGTGGACAACTCGATCGACGAGGCCATGGCCGGCTTTGCCACGGAGATTTCGGTCATCCTGGGCGCCGACGGAAGCTGCACGGTGCAGGATAACGGCCGGGGCATCCCGGTCGGGCCGATGGAGCACGCCGATCCGAAGATCAACGGCCGGCCGGCCGTCGAGGTCGTTCTCACCGTCCTGCACGCCGGCGGCAAGTTCGACCGCAGCAGTTACAAGTTTTCCGGCGGCCTGCACGGCGTGGGGGCCAGCGTGGTCAACGCCCTGGCCGAGTGGCTGCGCGTCCAGGTGCGGCAGGGCGGCAAGGTCTATGAGATGTCCTTTCAGCGCGGCGAGGTGGCCTCGCCCCTGAAGGTTCTCGGCGAGGCCGCCGACACCGGAACGCGCGTGAAGTTCAAGCCCGACCCCGAGATTTTCCCCGACGTCGAGTTCCGCTATGAGACGCTGCTGAACCGCCTGCGCGAGCTGGCCTATCTCAACGAGGGCCTGCGCATCAAGCTGGTCGATCAGCGCAGCGGCCGGGAGGAGGAGTTCCACTTCACCGACGGGCTTCGCCAGTTCGTTACCCACCTGAACGAAGGCAAGGAGGCGGTGAGCAAGGTCATCACCATCCGGGCCGAGGACGCCGAACAGCGGCTGGTGTGCGACGTGGCCATGCAGTGGAACGACGGCTACAGCGAGAACATTTCCTGCTTCGCCAACAACATCCGCAACATCGACGGGGGGACGCACCTGTCGGGGTTCAAGGCCGCCCTGACCCGCACGCTCAACGCCTATGCCAAGAAGGAGAACCTGCTCAAGGGCGACCTGGTGACGACCGGCGAGGACTGGCGCGAGGGGCTCACCGCGATCATCTCGGTGAAGGTGCCCGAGCCGCAGTTCGAGGCCCAGACCAAGGTGCGGCTGATGAATCCGGAGGTCGAGACCTTCGTCACCCAGACGATGAACACCCAGCTCACCAACTTTCTGGAGGAGAACCCGGCGGAGGCCAAGCGGATCGTCTCCAAGGGGGTGCAGGCGGCCCTGGCCCGCGAGGCGGCCCGCAAGGCCCGGGACCTGACCCGCAAGAGCGCCTTGTCCTCGGGCGGGCTGCCGGGCAAGCTGTGGGACTGCCGGGCCAAGGACGCCGACAGCGCCGAACTGTTCATCGTCGAGGGCCAGAGCGCCGGGGGCAGCGCCAAGACCGGGCGCAGCTCCGAGTTCCAGGCCATCCTGCCGCTCAAGGGCAAGATCCTCAACGTCGAGAAGGCCCGCATCGACAAGATGCTCAGCCACGAGGAGATCAAGACGCTGATCAGCGCCCTGGGCTGCGGGATCGGGGCCGACGAGTTCGACGTCTCCAAGCGCCGCTACGGCAAGATCATCATCATGTGCGACGCGGACATCGACGGCAGCCACATCCGCACGCTGCTGCTGACCTTCTTCTTCCGGCACATGCGTCCGCTGATCGAGGGCGGCTACGTCTACGTCGCCCAGCCGCCGCTCTATCTGATCAAGAAGGGCAAGAAGAGCGAATACGTGCTCAACGACGCGGTGCTCAACCGCAAGCTGCGCGAATGGGGCATCGAGGGGGCCGCCCTGGAGGTGCGCGGCACCGACGGGTCCGCGCGGACCTTTGCCGGGCCGGAACTGCTGGAACTCTACGGGTTGCTCGAGCGGCTCGACGCCCAGGGTCGCACGCTCCGGCGGCGCGGGATCGAGCTGCGCGAGCTGCTGACCCGCCATCTCGACGAGAACGGGCGGCTGCCGACTTACCGGGCCGTGGTCGACCGCCCCGAGGAACCCGAACCGGTCGAGTACTACGGCTACAGCGACGAGGAGTTCCAGCGACTCTGCGCCCAGGAGCGGGCCCGCTGGGGCGAGCTGGAGATCAGCGAGTCCGGCTCCACGCTGAGCACCACCGGCAACGGCAGCGCCCGGAAGCACCGCGTGGTCCGCTCCGACCTGGGAGAATGCCGCGTGCTCGAGGACATCATCGCCCGGCTCAAGGCCAGGGGGCTGTCCATGGACGACTACTTCGCCGAGCGGGTCGAGAACGTGGACGGCACGCTGCCCCCGGCTCGGTTCGTGCTGACCCGGGCCGAGCACGAGCCCATCGAGCTGGCCAGCCTGCGCGAGCTGGTGGACGCGGTCCGCCGCCTGGGCAGCGCCGGGCTGGAGACCCGCCGCTTCAAGGGGCTTGGGGAAATGAACGCCGAACAGCTCTGGGAGACCACCATGGACCCCGAGCATCGCACACTTCTTAAAGTGGTCCTTTCCGACGAGGCTGACGATGCCGACCAGCTCGAGGTCGACGCCCGCGAAGCCGATCGAATTTTCTCGATTCTCATGGGCGACAACGTCGAGGCGCGCCGAGAATTCATAGAGACCAATGCGGTCAACGTGAAGAACCTGGACATCTAGCCCACGTGGTTTGTGCTAGAATGGAGCAGGGCGGCTCACCAGCCGCGGGGCGCTTGCCGGCGGCCCCCGACGCACGCTGATATCGGACGGGGTAGCCGGTGGAGCGAGGGCGAGAGATGAAACCTGCCCGGACAGGTCGCAGGGGCACGCGCGCCGCCCGGTGCTGCATTTGGGGCTTGGCCGGGGCCACCGTCCTCGGCGCCGCGACCGCGCCCCTCCAGGCGGCGCAATTCATTGGCGTGGCTTGGGATAGTCTCAACAGCCCGGTCTATCGCTTCGACGCCGCCGGCGGCCCCGTCACGCTGGTGGGCTATTCGGGGTTCCCCGGCCTGAACTCCCTGGCCAGCGCCCCCGGCGAGCGGTTCTATTCGCTGGCGACGTACCCCGATCACTCGCTGCTGGTCGAGGTTGACCTGAACACGGGCGTGGCCGCGCCGGTCGTCCCGCTCTCGGTGATCGGCATACGCGGTCTGGCCATCACGACCGACGGCGTTTTTTACGGGACGTTGGGCAGCGGGCGGCTGATCGAGATCGACCCCCTCAGCGGAGCCACTCACACCGTGCTCCAGACCCCGTACACCGCGATGCAGGGGCTCACCGCCTGGCCCGGGGGCTTGCTGTACTCGTGGGACATCGTCGCGGGGCTGGTGATGATCGACCCGGTTGCGGGCCTCGCCGCCGACGTGAACCCGCAGGTCGGCGGGTTCTCGGACATCCAGTCCCTGGCCTTGGATTCCGGGGGGCTGCTGCTGGGCGGGCGGAACGGTCTGTATCACATCGACGTGAACACGGGCGTGGCGACGGCGATCGGCACGGTAGGGCCGTTGGATCTGCGGGGCATCGAGCTGGCCCCCGAGCCGGGAACGCTCCTGTTCGCCCTGGCGGGCACGGCGGGTCTGCTGCTGCGGCGTTGGCGGTCATAAGCTGCAAGCCCCGATCTTATCGCGCGACATTACCAGATAAGAACCGCGAGGCCATGGTCGGAAACGGGAACTCACAATCCGGAGCGCCCGCCGGGCGGCCTTCGTCGAGCGCGGCCGCGGACTTCGCTGCGCGCTTTCAGGCCTCGGCCCGCGTGCTGTGGCTGATCGCGGTGGGGATCGTGGGGGATCGGGCGCGTGCCGAGGACGTCGTTCAGGAAGCGGCCATCGTCGCCCTGGGGAAGCTCGAGCAGTTCCAGGCCGGCACCAACTTCACCGCCTGGATGGGGCAGATTGTCCGCTTCGTCGCTCTCAATCACGCCCGTAAGGAACAGAAAGCCTCGCTGGTCCACGACCGCGAGGCCCTGGAGCAGTCGATCCGCTCGGATCGTTCCAACGGCCAGTCCGGCGAGTTGCGGCTCACGCGACGCGGGGAACTCCCCCCCGACCAGGAATGGTTCGATGATCGGGTGGTGCGGGCGCTCAAGGCCGTGGCGGAGATTCCGCGCGCCTGCCTGCTGCTGCGGACGGTGGAGGGGCTGGAGTACTCGGAGATCGCCCGGCTGCTGGGCATCCCCGAGGGGACGGCGATGAGCCACGTGCATCGCACGCGTCGAATGTTGCGCGAGCGGCTGGCGGCGATGCAACCGGGAGGCGGGCGGGCAAAGGACACGCAGGAATGACTCCTCAGAGGGAACAGGATCTCGATGGGCTGCTGGAGGCGTACCTGGCCGGCCGCCTGACCGGTCCGGAGTTGACCGCGTTCGAGCGGCGGCTCGCCGGCGAGCCGGCCCTGCGCGCCGAGCTGGAGGCCCAGCGGCGGATCGACGCCGCCCTGCGGGGGGCGTTCGCGGCCCCGGAACTGTCAGGCGTGCTGGCGCGGGCTCAGGTCGCCGTCGCGGCCGGACGCACGCCGGCATCCGTCGGGCGCGTGCCCTTCGGGCGCCGCCCGCTGGTGCATCGGCTGCTGATCGAGGCCGGCGTGGCCGCGGTGATCGGCCTCCTGATCGGCGGCGGATACCTCTTCTGGCAGTCGCGGCAGGGGGACGGGCCGCGGCGACCGGCCCTGGTCGAGCAGAGCCTCGGCGACTTTTACGCGGCCCGGGCCCAGGTCGATTTCGCGCCCGACTGGGAGTGCCCGCCGGACAGGTTCTACCGGACGTTCGACTACCGCCTGGGCCAGCCGTTGCTCATGGCCTCTGCGCCCGGCGTGACCATGAAGGGGCTGGCCTACTCGAACACCCTCTCGCCGCACACCGTCAACGTGCTGGCCAAGGTGGACGGGCAGGGCGTGATCGTCTACGCCGACCTGGCCGAGACGGCCCGCCCCGCGCGGGTCTGCGAAAACAGCGGGCTGCGCCTGTTCCAGCGCAGGCTGGGGCCGCTCATTCTCTATGAGCTGACGCCGCTGGATGCGCCGCGGGTGCTCGACCTGCTGTACATTCCCTCCGGACCGCCCGCCGGCTCGGGCGGCTGAGCCCGTCTCCCCCGCCTGGACGGGCCCCTCTCGCGTTGCGGCGCGTCGCGGGGTATTCTCCTTGGCGGGAGGCCCGGCGATGGTGACGTTTTCGCTTCAGAGCGGGTCGAACGGCAACAGCATTTACGTGGAGGCCGGCGGGGTCCGGCTGCTGTTCGACGCGGGCATTTCCGGCCGGACCGCCGAGGGCCGCCTGCGCGTCCACGGGCGCGACATCCGCGCGGTGGATGCGCTGCTCATCTCGCACGACCACGTCGATCACCTCCGCTGCGCCGGGGTGTTCCAGCGCAAGTTCGGGCTGCCGATGTACGTGACCCGCCCGACGCTGCGGGCCGCGCCCTGCGACCTGGGAAAGCTCGGAGACGTGCGCTTTTTCACGGCCGGCGACAGCCTGCGCTTCGACGGCGTGACCGTGCACACGCTCCCGACGCCGCACGACGCCGCCGACGGCGTGGCCTTCGTCGTCGAGCACGAGCGCAGGCGACTGGGCATCCTCACCGATCTGGGCCATCCCTTCGCCGGGCTGCGGGCCTGCCTGGAGACGCTCGACGCGGCGTATCTGGAGAGCAACTATGACCCGCATCTGCTCGAGACCGGGCCCTATCCGCCCCACTTGCAGGAGCGCATCCGCGGCCCCGGCGGGCACCTGTCCAACCTCGAGTCGGCCGAGCTGGTCCGCCGGGCCGCCCGCCGGCTCAAGTGGGTCGCCCTGGCCCACTTGAGCGAGCAGAACAATCGCCCGGAGGTGGCCTTCGACACGCATCGAAGGCACGTCGGGCGGTCGTTTCCCTACCGGCTCGCCGGCAGGTACGAGGTCAGCGAGGTGATGGAGGTGTAGGGAAGGCGATTGTGGTTTTTCGATTTTGGATGGTGGATCGGGGTACCACCGGGGCGTGCCGGTCCCTCGAAGGAGGCGTCGAATGTCCGAGGAGACCACGCGGCGATCGGTCGGGTTGAGCCGGCGCGAGCTGCTTCAAACCGCCGCCGCGACGGCGGCGGGCACGGCGACGGCGGCCGCGGCCCAAGGGGAGCATCCCGCGATGGACGGCAAACTCAAGGTCGGTTGCTTGAGCTGGTGCTTTCACAACTTCGCCGGCGGGGTCGACCCTGCCGAGGCCATCGACGTCATCGGCGGGATGGGCTTCGACGGCGTGGAACTCATCGCCAACGCCCCCGCCGACCTGCACACGCTCTGGTCCGGCGAGAGCCTCGACCGCATCCGGGCCCGCGTCGAGAAGAACAAGCTGCAAGTCTCGCAGTTCGTGCTTTTCCAGCAGGCGGTGCCGGGGCTGGCCAGCCCGGACCCGCGAGTCCGGGCCCGCAGCATCGACGCCTTCGAGGCCGGCTGCGCCGCGGCGGCCCGGCTGGGCGCGCCCATCGTCAACATCGTCGCCCCCTGGCCGGCGGATTACGGCGCCGAACGCGGATACCTGCCGCGCTATTACGAGATCGGCGCGCCCAAGGCCGGCGAGCGCTTCCACATCGGCCTGCCCGGGGACTTCGACTGGCCGAAGGCCTGGGCGACTTTCGTCGAGACCGTCCGCGAGTGCCTGCGCCGGGCCGCGGCCCACGACGTGAAGATGACCATCGAGCACCACACCCACTGCCTGGTCCACGACGCGACGGCCTTCCTCATGCTCTGGGACGCCGTCCGCGACGAGCGTTTGGGCTACAATCTCGACAGCGGCTGGACGCTGCTCCAGCGCGAGTATCCGCCGCTGGCGATTCACAAGGTCGGCCGGCGGCTGATGAACGTGCACATGCGCGACATCGACGGCCCCATGCGGCGGTTCCCGGCCTTCGGCACCGGGGTGATGGACGTGCCGGCCATCGTGGCCGCCTGCAAGAAGGTCGGTTTCACCGGCTTCCTTTCCATCGAGCAGGACAAGAACGTCGAGGACATGCGCGAAACCTGCCGGCGCTACCTGCGCATCATGCGCGAAGCCATCGGGTGAGCCCGGCGGGGGTTGAACCGCCGGCGGGCCGCCGCGATGAAACGGCCGGCGCGCAGACCGGTCGCTACCTTCCCGGCCCGTTGCCGACCCCGGCGGCGCGCGGTGGTCTTTGTACTCCCCAGCGTTGCAGGACGGGGGACGGGAAGCTAGCTTGACGTCATGCGCAAGGCGATCCTGGCGGCGGTGGTGCTGGCGTGCGGCGCGATCGGGTGGCTCTACTGGCGGCAGACCCGCCCGGTTCCGTTCGTGGTGTCGGGATTCATCGAGGCCGATGAGATTCGCGTGGGCTCGCGGGTGGGCGGACGGGTCTCGGAGGTCTCGGCCGAGGAGGGCCAGGCCGTCCAGGCGGGGCAGGCGCTCTTCAGCATCGACCCGTTCGACCTGAACGAGCAGTTGGCGGCGGCGCGGGCCCAACTGGCCGGCTACCAGGCCGAGCACGACCGGCTCAAGGCCGGCTTCCGCCCGGAGGAGAAGGCCCAGGCCCGGGCGCGGCGGGATCAGGCCGCCGCCCTCCTGGACAAGCTCAAGGCCGGCCCGCGCCCGCGCGAGAAGGAGATCGCCCGCGAGCGGCTCAAGGCCGCCCTGGCGGCGCTGGAGCTGGCCGACAGCGAGCATGAGCGTCTCTCGCGGCTCCGGCAGGACGAGCAGGCCGCCTCGAGCGTCGAATACAATCGCGCCGTCCGGCAGTTGAAGGCCGCCCGGGCCGAGGTGGCGGCCTGCGAACAGGAGTTGGCCCTGCTCGAGGAGGGCTCGCGGATCGAGGACCTGGCCGCCGCCCAGGCGTCTCTGGCCGAGGCCGACGCGGCCCTGAAGCTGATGGAAGCCGGCTACCGCGCCGAGGACCTGGCCCGGGCCGCCGCCCAGGTCCAGGCCGCCGAGGCCCAGGTCGCCGCCATCCAGGCCCGCATCCGCGAGCTGGTGGTCAAGGCGCCCTGCGACTGCCTGGTCGAGGCCATCGACCTGCAACCCGGCGACCTGGTGGCGGTCAATGCGCCGTCGGTGGCGCTGGTGGACCCGCACCGGCTGTGGGTGCGTTCGTACGTGCCCGAGAGCCGCCTGGCCCAGGTTCCTCTGGGGGCCCAGGTGCCCGTGCGCGTGGACAGCTTTCCCGGCGAGAGGTTCATCGGGCGGATCACGTTCATCGCCCAGCAGGCCGAGTTCACGCCGCGCAACATTCAGACCCCCGAGGAGCGCAGCAAACAGGTCTTTCGCATCAAGGTGACGCTGGAGGGCGACCAGGCGAAGCGCCTGCGCGTGGGCATGATCGCCGACGTGCTGCTGGATGAGGTGGCCCGGCCATGAGCGAGGCGGTGATCCAGGCCCGCGGTCTGGGGCGGCAGTTCGGCCCGGTGGTGGCGTTGCGCGACGTGACCCTGGACGTGCCGCGGTCGGCGATCTTCGGACTGCTGGGGCCCAACGGGTCGGGCAAATCGACGCTGATCCGCATGTTGTGCGCGGTGCTGCGTCCGACCGCCGGCTCCGCCCGCGTGCTGGGCATCGACGTGCGGCAGGACCCGGAGGCCATCAAGCGCCGCATCGGATACATGTCCCAGAAGTTCAGCCTCTACGCCGACCTGACCGTGGGCGAGAACCTCGCCTTTTACGGGCGGATTTATGGGCTTTCGCGCGAGCGGCAGGCGCGGCGCGTCCAGGCGGTCTGCGACCTGACCGGCGTCGGGCCGTTCCTGGACCGCCTGGCCGGGGCCCTCTCGGGCGGATGGAAGCAGCGGCTGGCCCTGGCCTGCGCCCTCATTCACGAGCCCGAGGTGCTTTTTCTCGACGAGCCCACCGCCGGCATCGACCCGGTGGCCCGCCGCGACCTGTGGGACCTGCTGTTCGCCCTGGCCCACCGGGGCGTGACCATGTTCGTCACCACGCACTACATGGACGAGGCCGAGCGCTGCACGCACGTGGGCTACGTGTACCTGGGCCGGCTGATCGCCCTGGGGACGCCGGACGAACTGAAGCGGTCGGACGAGGTGACGCCGCCGGGCACGCGTCGGTATGAGCTGACCTGCCCGGACCCGCCCGCGGCCCTGGCCGCCGCCCGGGCCGCGCCGGCGGTCCGGGACGCGACGCTGTTCGGCAACACCGTGCACGTCCTGGCCGATGGGAGCCTTTCGCCGGAAAGGCTGCTGGAGCAACTGGTGCCCGACGGCGCGGGTGCGGCCCTGCGGCCGATCGAGCCGGCCCTCGAGGACGTGTTCGTGGCCTTGAGCCGCGCCCAGGCGGCCCGGGGGGCGGCATGAGCGGCTTTCTGGCCATTCTGCTCAAGGAGTTCGCCCACATCCGCCGGGGCAAGACCACCATCGTGTTCACCTTCGTGGTGCCGGCCCTGCAACTGACCATCTTCGGCTACGCCATCGACGTGACCATCGACAACATCCCGCTGGCGGTGCTGGACCTCGACGGGCGGCAGGACAGCCGGGCCTTCATCGAGGCGATGGTCAACACCCGGGCCTTCACGGTACGCGAACGGCTCCAGGATTTCGGCGGCCTCCGCCGGGCGCTCAGCGCCGGGCGGGTGAAGGCGGGGGTGATTATCCCGGCCAACTACTCCGAGCGGCTGCTGCGCGGCGAGCGGGCCGAGGTGCAGGTTCTGGTGGACGGGAGCGATTCGCAGGTCGCGACCACGGCGGTCAACACCGTCAGTCTGCTGGCCACGCAGATGTCGGTGGCCCGCGGGCAGGCCCTCAACGAGCGCATGCAGGCCGCCGCGGCCCGCGACCCGGCCGGGCGGCAGGCCTTCCCCGTCGACGTCCGTCCGCGCCTGCTCTACAACCCCGACCTGGAGAGCTCCCATTTCTTCGTTCCCGGGCTCATCGCCATCATCCTCCAGCTCGTGCTGGTGTTTCTGACCAGCTTTTCGATCGTCAAGGAGCGCGAGCAGGGCACGCTCGAGCAGTTGTTCGTCACCCCGGTCGGCCGGGCCGGGCTGCTGTTCGGCAAGCTGCTGCCCTACGCGCTCATGGCCTTCGGCGAGCTGCTCATCGTGCTGGTGCTGATGGTGGGCGTCTTTCACGTGCCCATCCAGGGCAGCCTGCCGCTGCTCCTGGTCCTCTGCGGGCTGTTCATCGTCACCGGGCTGGGGCTGGGGCTGCTGATCTCGACCATCGCCGTCACCCAGATTCAGTCTCTCCAGCTCGCCTTTCTGCTGATGATGCCGTCGGTGCTGCTGTCGGGCTTCATGTTCCCGCGCTCGGAGATGCCCCTGCCGATCTACCTGATCGGGGCGGTGCTGCCGGTGACGTATTTCATCGAAATCCTGCGGGGTATCATTCTGCGCCAGGCGGAGACGGCGGACCTGCTGCCGTCGATCGGGGCCCTGGGCTTGTGCTGCGCGGTGATCCTGGCGTTGAGCATGACCCGGTTCCGCAAGCAACTGGATTGAGGGGGAGCGTTCATGCCCGCGGCGGCGCTGATCACCGATCTGTTCTTCGTGGCCAAGGTCAAGGGGACGGCCGACGCGCTGGGCGTGCCGCTGGTGGTGGTGCGCGACCTGGCCGGCCTGACGCGGGAGGCCCAGGCCGGCGCGGAGCCGGTCATCGTGGACCTCAACGCCGCGGGGGTCGATCCGCTGGCGGCCATCCGGGCGTGTCGGGCCCTGCCGCGCCCGCCGCGGGTGATCGCCTACCTCTCGCACGTGCAGCGGGAGCTGGCCGAATCGGCCCGGGCCGCCGGCGCGGACCTGGTCCTGCCCCGCTCGCAATTCAGCCGGGACCTGCCGGCCATCCTCACCGGGGAAGCCGAGGGAGCCGACTGACCGGCGCGGCCGGGAGCCGCTCGAGCTTCGGACGCCCTTTCATTCCCCCGCTTTCCATTCCAGGATTCCGCCGGAGTAATCCGGCGCGAGTTGCACGTCGAGGCGCAGGGCGGCGGTGGTGACGGGCCTGAATTCGACGCGGTTGTAGCGGTCGAGGCGGGTGCGGTGATCGGCGGCGCGGGCCTCGACGTTGCGCCAGGTGTCGTGGTCGAGCCACTGCACGCGCCAGGCCGCCGGAGCGGCGCAGTGCCGCCCCTGCCGGGTGTCGTCGTACCAGTAGACCTCGACCCAGGCCACGTTGCGCGGCTGCGGGAAGGTGAGCTGCACCCACTCGCGGGTGCCGCGGTGGTCCCACCAGGTGAAGCGCGGGATGCTCTGATCGCTGGAGCTGGACGGCTCGATCCCATCGGTCAGCGCCGCCAGCGTGTCGCCGGGGTGGACGTGCGAGGCCGAGGGGCTGGCCGAAGGCACTTCCCACTTGCGGGCGTCCGGCCCGTCGCTGATGGCGGGGAACGCGCTGATTCGCAGCCGGGCGCAACCCATGGGGATCAACGTTACCTCCTCGACCGGCTCGCCGGATTTCACCGGGCTGGCCAGGATCTCGCCGACCATGCCGTTGGCCTCGAGCTTCCATTCGGGGATGCGCCGGGCCCTGGCCTTGAGCTGGAGGGGGGCGGCCTCCGGCGTGAAGGGCTGGGCCGGAAGCGGCGCGGCGGCCTTCCTGACCACCTCGAACGAACCGGCCGGCGCCTTCGCGTCCACGATCAGCCCGTAGTTCCACGGGGTGGTCGGAAAGACTTCGTAGCACGGCCACTGCTCGTTGCCGCCGTACTTCGCCCAGCGCTCGCCGATCTTGAGCGAATAGGTGATCGGCCCGCGGTGCACGCTGACCACGTTGCGGTTTTTCTCCCAGGTCTTGACGGCAAGATCCATCGGCAGTTCCAGGCGGACCACGTCCCCCGGCGACCAGGTGCGTTCCAGCGTGACCCAGGTTCCGGCTTTCAGCGGCCGGCGCTCGGCCTGCCCGTTCACGCTGACCGCGGCCCGCGAACACCAGCCGGGGACGCGCAGCACCAGCGGGAACGCCACCGGCCTGGCCGGGTCGAGCTTGAACTCGACCGTCTCGCCGAAGGGATAATCCGTCCGCTCCTGGATGGCGATCTCGACGCCCTTGCCGGGACCGACCCTGGCTTTCACGCTCGATTCGGCGTAGAGGACGGCGGCCAGACCGTTGCCGGGGGCGGCCATCCACAGCCCCTGGGCGTAATACGGCCAGCCCATGGCCACGTTGTGCTGGCAGCAGCGGTACTGCTCGAACGGCGAATAGGAGAACATGTCGCCGTCGTTCTGGATCATGGGGCTCTTGTTCTGACGGTCGAGCTGGACCTGGTTGGGCGCGGTGAGGTAGTGCAGGGCCTTCAGGTCGGGCGTGGACGCCGCCGGCAGCGAGTTGAACGCCACCTCCTCGCAACGGTCGATCCACAGCGGGTCGCCGGCGATGCGGGTGAGCATGAGGAAGCTGTGAATCAGCTCGACCCAGGTGCAGGTCTCGGTGCCCTGACGCGGGCCGATGTAGCCGCGGCGGCAGTTCTCGTCCGCGCCGAAGCCGCCGCCCGGCACCTGCCCGTAGAGGCCCCATACCGTGTCGTAGTTGCGATAGACCGCCTTCAGGTAGCGCGGATCGGCGGTCTGCTGGTAATACTGCCCCGGCTCGCGGAAGCATTCGGAGATGTTGACCCCGTGCCAGGAGGCCACGCCGCCGGCCCAGTCGGCGGTGCGCTCGTGATTGACGCGGGCCACGTTCAGCAGCCAGGCCTCGCCGGTGCGGTTGTAGAGCCAGTAGATGCTGTCCAGGTTGTCGCCGCCGCGGATTTTCTGCCAGCTCTCCGGCAGGATGTCCTCCAGCGGCAGGGTGCTCTGCCATTTGAAGTAGGCGGTCATCAGGTCGATGACCCGCTGGTCGCCGGTGGCCTCGTGGTAGGTCCGCAGGGCGTAGAGCATGCACATGTTGGGCCACAGGTCGCGCTTGGCGCGGTTGGCGGCGGGGCCGAAGTAGCCGTCGGGCCGCCGGCTGGCCAGGGCCGCCTCGATCCAGCGCCGCGAGCGCTCGATGATCCGCCGGTCGTCGAGCACGTAGCCCAGGTCGATGTAGCCCTTGAGCCAGTAGGGCAGCTCCTCCCAGCCGAGCGTGCCCTCGCCCTTCGGATCGGTCCAGGCGCTGCCCTCGAACCTGCACCAGGGGCTGATTTCATCGAGCCGTCCGGTCATGCCCTCGGCCATCCGTTCGAGCTGCCCGCGCAGCCAGCCCTCCGGCCGGATCGAGCCGATGGGCAGCCTGGCGAAGGCGCTGGGCACCAGCGGCGGGCGGTTGGCGACGTAATGGTCGATCGGCCCGCCGACCGGCCCCGTCGCCGAGGCGCGCTCCACCGGGCCCGCGCTCGGGGTGCAACCCGCGACGATCACCACTCCTCCCAGCAGCGGTCCAAAGCCCGCCCGCAACGATCGGTCCATGCGCATGATGCCCTCCCGCAAACAGGGAACCCGGCGGGAGCGGAGAGCGCTTGCCGCGCTGTCCCTGCCATCCGCCGACGGGATGCTAAAGGGCGATGTTCATTTTCGCAATCGCGGCCGTGGGCGGGACGCCGACGTCGCGGGCGACGACGGGCGTCTTACGTGCAGGCCGGCTCCGTCTCCCGGAGCAGCGGCGCGTCGCAGAGGTCGGCGATGGAATCGACGATGACATCCGGGCGATAGGCGTATCGGGCGAGATCCTCGGCCCCGGTGCTGCCGGTGAGCACCAGGATGGTTCGGTAGCCCATCTGCACGCCGCCCAGGATGTCGGTCTCCATGGTATCGCCGATGACGGTGGTTTCGCCGGCGGTCAGGCCCAGCTCCTTGCGGGCCGCCCGCATCATGACCGGGCTGGGCTTGCCCACGCTGAAGGCCCGGACGCCGGCGGCGGTCTCCAGCATGGCCACGAACGCCCCGCAGCCCGGCCGCAGACCGTTCTGCGTGGGGCAATTCGGGTCCAGGTTGGTGGCGATGAGCTTGGCCCCGCGCAGGATCATGCGCACGGCGGCCTCCATCATCTCCAGGGTCAGGGCCCGCCCCTCGCCCACCACCACGTAATCGGGGTCGTGGTCCACGATCGCGTATCCGTTGGTGTGCAGGGCGTGAAGCAGGCCGCCCTCCCCGATCACGTAGGCCGTGCCCTTGGGCTTCTGGCGGGCCAGGAACCGCGCCGTGGCCATCGCGCAGGTGAAAATGTGACGCTCCTCCACGTCGATGCCCATCCGCCGGAGCTTGGTGGCCACATCCCGGCGGGTCCGCTGGCTGTTGTTGGTGAGAAACAGAAACGGCACGTCTTCCTCGCGGAGCCGCCGGACGAACCGGTCGGCCCCGGGGATCAGTTCATGACCGCGGTAGACCACGCCATCCATGTCGATCAGAAAACCCGTGCCCATCGTGATATCGCGATCCTTCCGGTGAGGTCATCCCGTCGGCGCGTACGCCACCCCTGAGGCCCGGACTCCGTGCAAGCGCCGTGCCGTAAGTCGAAAGTGGCTGAAGAGAAGAAGATTGCGTGATCGGCGGGCGTGACGCGACGTGAGCAAGGGCACGGAGCGGGCCGCCTCGTGCCGTCAGAGGCGTCGATCAGCGGCGGGAATGCTCAAAAACAGGGCAACGACACTGAAGGTCAGCTTGACCCCACGGGCTCACGATCGAAGGCTCTTCTGGTAGGCTGCTTCCAGCCGTTCGATCGTCTGCCGGTCGGTCCGGCGGCCGCGAAGGAAATCGTTGAGGATCGTGCCCCCTTCATCCTGGAAGGTCAGGTAGCCGTCGTAACGCGGGCGGAGCCAGGATCGGTCCATCGTGCGCCGGGTGTCGCGGAAGAAGTCGAGCGTGACGGCGTTGCAGCGCTCGTCGCTCCAGGCGGCGGCATGGGCGGGTTGTCCGCCGCCGTCGAAGTATTCTCCGCGCTGGCAATCGGCCGAGGCGATCCAGAAGGCGTAGTCCACCGCCGTCTCGAGGTGCCGCGAGCGGCTTGAAACGGCGTTTCCCGTCCCGCCCGGGGTGCTGCCGCGCGGAGCGGCGCCGGGAAAGAACGAGGGGATATCGCCGAAGCGCAGCCGCCGGGCCCTGAAGCCGGCCCGGGCGTAATTGCTGTAGCCGTAGCCCAGCGGGCAGCAGGCGAAGCGCCGGTGATCGGGCTCGCCGAGCCGCTCGTAGGTTTCGATGGGGTTCATCGACAGGCATTCGGCGGGCAGGTGTTGCGTCAGGGTCCGCATCGTATCGAGGACGGCCAGGCCGGCGTCGGGCGGCAGCAGCGGCGCGTCCGCCCGCCCGTCGTTGCGGCAGGGCGTGCCCCGGTTGGCCGCCAGCGTGAAGAAGGTCATCAGCGCGTCGACCGGCATGAGCGGGCAGAGAACGCGCCCGGCCCGGGCCAGCTCGAGCAGTTGCTCCCAGGTGGTCGGCGGCGCGGCGATCAGGTCCGGGCGATAACAGGCCACCTGGGCGGCGGCATCGATGGCCAGGGCCCACTGCCGGCCGGCGTATCGGTAACTCTCGTGCGAGCCGGCCAGCGACGCCCGGGCCAGGGCGCGCAGCTCGGTGTCGCGCCCCCAATCATCCAGGGCCCGCAGGCAGCCCCGCCGGGCCGCGGCGCCGACGTGCGGATGGTCGA
>JABRVU010000317.1:0-4610 GCA_039961895.1 Phycisphaerae bacterium
GTGTTCGAGCGCATCCCGACGGAGTTCGGCCCGGTCTCGCTGCGCTTTCGGCTCGATGACGAGGCCCGGCGCCTGGAGGTTGATTATCGCCCGGCATTGCGCAGACGGCCGCTGACCGTGACTCTGCACGTTCCGCCGGTCGAAAACCTGCGCGCGGTCTCCGTGAACGGAGCGAACCTGCCGGCCATGCCCGGCGGCGCGATCGTGCTGCCGCCGGATCGTTGACCTCATGGCCCCGTGTCGGAACCCTCACGAAACGTATGGCACGGGTTTCCCACCTGCGCCGCGCCGGTCGAAAACCGGTCCACCCAGGGTTCCGTCGGAGCTCCCCGCTCGATCCGGCCTCCATGAGCCGCCGGCCTTGAGCCGCGGCCCTTTGTGGCCTTCGCTGCTCCGTGGAGAAGACGGTCCGTTGACGTCGGGAACACGCGCATCCACGTCATCGACGACCGCACGGATGACGTGTCGGCCCGGCACGGGAGCGGACCACGATCGCCGAGGGCGTTCTTCGGGCCGGTCCGCGTCAGGGAATCTATGAGCCGGCCGGGGCGCTGCTCACCGGAGGGGCCGGAAGGGAGTCCGGCGACGCCGGCGGTATGATGATCGGCGCGGATGGGGCGGTGGTGATCGGCGGCACGGAGGCCGGCGCGGTCGTGGTTTGCGTGGCGGGGGCCGACGCCGGCGGCTCGGCCGGGCGGGTGGCCACCAGTTTGAGCGGCCGGAGGCGCTCGTCGAGCGTCTCCAGACCGAAGCGGGCGGTCACCTTGTGCGGCCCCTCCTCGGGCAAGGCCAGAACCGCCTGATACTGCTTGCGGACGTCCTCGGCCGTGGCCTGCCCCACCAGGGCGAGGCTTTCAAGAACGGCGGCCAGACCCAGCCGGGCGTGTGCCACCATCCTTCCCTGATTCTCACCGAATCGCCCGATCCATCCCGTGAATTCGTCACGGGCCGCTTTGAGGGCCTCCAGGCGCTTGTCGGCGTCCTTGAGCGGATCGAGGTCCATGGCCCGTTCGGCGGCCTTGTCCGCCGCCAGCAGGGCGGCCATCGGCCCCAGCTCGTCGTCGTCGCGGTGCTCCTCGGCGAAGGCCCGGACCTGCTCCAGCAGCTCGGGTTTCTCTTTCACCGACTGGCCCTGGAACTCGAAATACCGCAGCCAGGCCTGTTCGCGGGCGTCCTGTCGCCGGCCGCGCACCATGACGGTGACGACCAGGATCAGCACCACCACCACCGCGCCGCCGATGAGATAATTCGCGTGCTGGGCGGCCGCCGCGTAGGTCTGCTGAAGCCAAAGGCTCAGATCGTTGGTTTTCAGTTCGTGCCGTCTGCTCTGCTTCATGGTACGGATCGCCGAGGTGGCTCCGCCGGCGCGGGGGCCGCCCGGCTGAAGGGACTGACCGTCACCTGGACGCGGGTGCGATTGAGGAACCCGGCGGGCCGGATCTCGACCGTGCAGGCTTCGGTGGTTTTCTCGAAACGAAGGGTAATGTTTCCTTCCACGTTCTGGCCGCTCACCCGCTTCCAGCCCATGAGCGGCATCTGTTCATGATAGAAGTTGCGAACGGCGGCGGGGTCGGCCCAGCCGGCGTACACGTGGCGGGCGTTGCGCTGCCCGCCGGACTCATAATCGGTGCTCTCGCGCTTGACCAGCTCGAAGCCCCCGGGCACCGGCACACCCTCGAGGAAAGGGACGCCCCGGGGGTTGAGGCGGCCCAGGCCGTTCTTGCTCTCTCCTCCGCCGCAACCGGCCGTGCACAGCGCCGCCGTCATCGCCGGCAGCACCGCCCAGCGCCCTATCCGATCCGTCCGCATGACCTCGAACTCCACCCGCGGAGAGCCGGACCCGCCCGCGCCTCGCCGGCCCGACTCCCTTCGTCCGGCGAGGAGGCAGCAGGGTACCTCAAAACCATCTCGACGACAAGAACCTCACGAAGCAAGGGGGATTCCGGGGGCGTGCGCGACCGAACCGTCATCTCCGGTCGCGCCGCGCCGGCGCCGCGCCGTTCACGTCTCCTCGTCGCTCATCTCATCGAGCAGGCAGTCGATCGCCTCCCACAGCAGCTTGGCGTAAGGGTAGAAGAGCAGGCCGAAAAGGACGGCGGCGGCCAGCAGCAGCGCCAGCGACGCATCCAGCGGAAGGTCGGTGAGGGCGTCGATCAGGTACCAGGCCGCGATGGCGAAGAGGACAACGGCCAGGGCCCCTACCTGCATGACGCCGGTGATCGAGCCGGGATGGCCCTGGAACCGCCGGCCGCAAGCCGGACAGGACGGGCGCAGGCTCCAGAAGCCCGCGAACGCCCGGCCGCGCCCGCACTTCGGGCAGCGCCGGCGGACGACGGCGCGGAGCGCGAATCGCAATCGCCGCGGCCAGTCCGGTCGGTCCATGCGCGGGCCCCTGAACCTCGCGCCCTCAGGCCTTCGGCACGTTCATGACCACCTTGATGGCCTCGCCGGACTGCATCATCCTGAAGCCCTTCTCGAAATCGGCGAGTTCGATCTGGTGGGTGATGACCGGCTCGATGTGCAGCCGGCCCGACAGCAGCAGGCTCTCCATCTGGTACCAGGTCTCGTACATCAGCCGGCCGTTGATGCCCAGAACGGTGGCCCCCTTGAAGATGATGTCGTTGGGCAGGTCCAGCTCGACCGGGTTGGAGGAGAGCCCCAGCATGGCCACCGTGCCCCCGTTGCGCAGGATGCGGAAGCCGTCGCGGATGGCCCGCGGATGGCCGCTCATCTCCAGCCAGACCTGCGGGCCCTGGTTGTGGGTGGCCTTGCGGACCTCGGCGGGCCACTCGGGGTCGCTGGCCAGGTAGGCCTCGTTGGCCCCCAGCTCACGGGCCAGATCGAGGCGGCGGCGGTCCACGTCGGTCACCAGGATGACGCCCGCGCCGGCCGCCCGGGCGATGCTCACCGCCATGAGCCCGATGATGCCCACGCCGGTGATGAGCACGCTCCGCCCGCTGACCCCCGGGGCCATCACCGTGTGCACCGCGTTGCCCAGCGGGTCGAGGATGGCCGCCACCTTGTCGGGAATGTCGGGATGCACCGGCCAGACGTTCTCCTCGGGCACCTTCACGAACTGGGCGAAACAGCCGTCGATGTCGATGCCGATGATGTCCACCTTCTCGCAGATGTGGCCGTTGCCGGTGCGGCAGGGCTCGCAGACGCCGCAGCCGATGTGCCCCTCGGCGCTGACCCGCTGACCGGGCCGGACCCGGGCCACCGCCCCGCCGACGGCCAGCACGTTCCCGACGAACTCGTGCCCGGTGGTCACGCCGATGGGGATGCGGGCCTGGCTCCAGGCGTCCCATTCGTAGATGTGCCGGTCCGTGCCGCAGATGCCGGCGTGGGTCACACCGATCAGCACGTCGCGGGGGTTGAGCGTCGGAAGCGGGGTTTCGGGGCTCCACCACAACCCCGGTCTGGGTTGCGACTTCTTCAGGGCCACCATGGTGCGGGGAAGAGACAAGGCCACGTGTTGGGCTCCTTTCGGCGATCAGGACGGCTGAAGCAACCTCGATGATGTCGAGTGACATCGTAGGGCGGTGCCCCAGGTTTTCAAGAAAATCGCGGGTAGGCGTGGCGATCGGCGGCGGGCAAGGGAGGTGGCGTCCGGGCATGCGTGTCGGCTGCTCCGTTCGTTCGTCCGCGGTCCGGGCATCAGCCGCGCGGCGGGGGAAGGGGCAGCCCCAGCCGGGCCATCACCATCTTCAGGTCGCTCCAGGCCTTGGCCTTCTCGTAGGGGTTGCGGAGCAGGTAGGCCGGGTGGAAGGTGGGCATGAGCGGCGTGGGCTGCCCCACCATCGGCGAGCCGGAGGTGTAATAGTCGTGCCACTGGCCGCGAAGCTGGCTGATCGAGACGCTGGTGCGCAACAGCGTCTGCGAGGCCGGCTTGCCAAGGGCCACGATGACCTCCGGCGAGAGGATGCGCAACTGCTCGTCGAGGTACGGCCAGCAGGCGGAGATTTCATCCGGAGCCGGGGCGCGGTTTTCCGGCGGGCGGCACTTGAGGATGTTGCAGATGAAGACTTCGTCGCGCGACAGCCCCATGGCGGCGATCATCTGGGTCAGCAACTGCCCGGCCCGCCCGACGAAGGCCAGACCCTGGGCGTCTTCATCGGCGCCGGGGGCCTCGCCGACGAACACGACCCGCGGTGCGGCGTGACCCTGGCCGAAGACGGTCCTGGTGCGCGTCCGGCAGAGTTGGCACTTGACGCAGCTCTTGACCTGTTGCTCGTCGAGCGCGCGCAGGGCGGCCTGGCGCCGGGCCAGTTCGGCCGGGGGGACGTCCATGACGTGGGGCACGCTCGATGCCGCCGGTAAGCTCCCGGGGCGGCGAGCCGCCGGCGGCGTCGGCGCGCCCCCCGTCGAAAGCGGCGCCGCCCGGACGCCCAGCAGCCGGTCGGTCTCCAGAAACCGGTACAGCGCTCCGCGCAGCTCGTCCTGGCCTGGTTCGTTCATGCCCGCTCCCGTTGCGACACCAACCGTGGCGAAAAACAAACGAGCCGGCTTCGCGGCCCCTCGGCTTGCGGCGGCGGTGGGTTTGTGATACAACAAAAAGAGCATATGGGAACCCGCTCCGGCCGGCAACCCGCTGGACCGCCCCGCAGCGG
>JABRVU010000318.1:0-2072 GCA_039961895.1 Phycisphaerae bacterium
ACCACCTTCGGGGCCCAGGCCGACCTGCGCCAGATCAACCCGCGGCAGGACGTCTGGCTGGTCGCCCTGGGTGCCCTCTGGCTGTTCATTCACGTTCTCGTCCTGTTCGCGGGGATGCGGCTGTGCCGGGCCCCGCTGTTCCTGGGCGCGGCCGCCTCGATGGCCAACGTCGGCGGGACGGCCTCGGCCCCGGTGGTCGCGGCGGCCTTCCACCCCAGCCTCGCGCCGCTGGGCCTGATCCTGGCCATCCTCGGCGGCATCCTGGGAACACCCGTGGGCCTGCTGGTCGTCGGCAAACTCTGCGCCGCCATCGCCGGGGGTCCGTGACGGATGCCGCGGTACGCCGATTGTGTCCGGGCCTCATCCCCATCGACGGTGCCCAGGCTTGGACCCGACCCGCGGCCGCGTTACACTACTTTTTGTTGCTTCCTTCCCGCGTCGGGCCGAAAGCGGAGGGATTTCCGAAGCGCTATCGCCACCATCGCCGACTGAGAAGAGAATCATGTCCGCATCCAGATCGTTCGTGTTGTCCATCGGGCTGCTGGTCGGGCTCCGGCCGGCCGTCTGCGCTGCGGCCGAAGCCATTGCCGGACCGGAAGAAGTCCTCAACTTTCGGCTGCTCGACCATCGTGGGCGGGCTCATGAGCTGCGCCGGATCGAGGGACGGGCGGTGGTGCTGTTCTTCACGGCCAACGGCTGCCCGGTCGTCCGGCAGAGCATGGGCAAGCTCAAGGCCCTCCAGGCCGATTACCAGCCCCGCGGAGTGAGGTTCCTGCTGGTGAACGCGAACTCGGGCGACGACCGCGCCGCCATCCGCAAGGAGATGTACGAGCTGGACGCCTGGCAACTGCCGGTCCTCAAGGACGAGACCCAGGGCCTGGCCCGGCACCTGGGCGTGAAGCGGACCGCCGAGACCATCGCCGTCAGCACCAGGGACTGGCGCATCTTCTATCGCGGCGCCGTCGATGACCAGTTGGCCGAGGGGGCCCAGAAACCCAAGGCCGGCGCGCATTACCTGCGCGAGGCCCTCGAGGCCTTCCTGGCCGACAGGCCCGTGACCAGGCCGACCACGGTGACCCGCGGCTGCGTGATTCACTATGAGGCACCGGCCCGATGGAAGGACCGCGAAGTGTCCTATTCCACGGAGGTTGCCCCGCTGCTGGCCGCCAAGTGCGTGAGCTGCCACAGCAAGGGCAACGTCGGTTCGTGGTCGATGAACGGCTACGCCCGGGTCAAGGGCATGTCGGCCATGATCCAGGAGACGCTGCTGACCCGCCGGATGCCGCCGTGGGACGCCGACCCGGTCGTCGGACGGTTCGCCAACGACTGCTCGCTGACCACCCTCGAGGCCCAGACGCTGCTGCGCTGGATCGAGCAGGGCGCGCCGCGCGGCGAGGGCCCCGACCCGCTCGAGGACCTGGCCGTCCCGCCGCAGCCCGACTGGCCGCTGGGCGAGCCCGACATCATCCTCAAGTTCCCCCGGCCCCAGAAGATCCCCGCGACCGGCGTGCTTGACTACCGCCACGTCGAGGTCCGGGCCGGCAACGAGAAGGAAGGCTGGGTCGGGGCGACCTACATCCGCCCCGGCAACCGGCGGGTGGTGCATCACGTGATCGCCCGGCTCAAGGAGGGCGGCGTGCGCGACCACTTCGGCATGCCCGAGATGTACTGCGGCTGGGCCCCGGGCACCACGCAGACCCGGCTGCCGGAGGGCACCGGCAAGTTCCTGCCGCGCCAGGCCCGCTTCGACGTCGAGGTGCACTACACCACCTGCGGCGCCGAACAGACCGACGACACGCAGATCGGGCTCTACCTGCTCAGGGACAGGCCGAAGCAGCGTTTCGAGAGCGTTCCGCTGGCCAACCTGGAGTTCGAGATCGCCCCCGGAGCGGCCTCGACGGAAGTGTTCGCCACCTATTGCCTCCCGCGTCCGGCCGTCCTGCACGCCCTCACCCCGCACATGCACCTGCGCGGGCGATGGATGAAGTTCGAGCTGCTGCTGCCCGACGGGAAGCGCGAGACGGTGGCCAGCATCCCGCACTTCGACTTCAACTGGCAGCGCAGCTACGTCC
>JABRVU010000319.1:0-10570 GCA_039961895.1 Phycisphaerae bacterium
GTTGAGCTACGCTCCTTCTGCCGGAGTTTCCTGCGGCTCTTGGCCCGCATCCGGTCGAAGCCCGCGGGCATTATCCCGAACCGGCCGCCGGAAACCGAATCACCGGCGACTACTTCCTCTTGATCTTATGGTTCGTTCGCGTCCGGCTGCGCGGGCAGTATTTCTTGAGCTCGAACTTCGGCGTACCGCCCTGCACGTTGACCGACAACCGGTAATTCAGGTCGCCGCACTCCGTGCACTGAAGCCACACGTACTCGCGCTTGTTGCTCTTGGCCATGCTCGCATCCGGTTCTCAGTTCCCAGCTCAAGGGCCGTCCTCGCGTCCGGGCGGGAGCCCCTCGGATCCGACAACGAACCCCAGGCCACTGAACTACTTCACGATCTTGGTCACCACGCCCGAGCCGACGGTGCGGCCGCCCTCGCGGACGGCGAATCGCAGCCCCTCCTCCATGGCGATGGGCTTGCCCAGCTCCACCTCCAGCTCGACGTTGTCGCCGGGCATGCACATCTCCGCCCCGCCCAGCAGCTTGAGGCTCCCGGTCACGTCGGTGGTGCGGAAGTAGAACTGCGGGCGATAACCGGTGAAGAACGGCGAATGCCGCCCGCCTTCCTCCTTGGTCAGCACATAGACCTGGGCCTGGAACTGGGTGTGCGGGGTGATGGTGCCGGGCTTGGCCAGCACGTGCCCGCGCTCCAGCTCGTTCTTCTCCACGCCGCGCAGCAGCAGGCCCACGTTGTCGCCGGCCTGGCCCTGTTCCAGGGTCTTGTTGAACATCTCCACCCCGGTGACGGTGGTCTTGCGGGTTTCGCCAAGCCCGACGATCTCGACTTCGTCGCCGACCTTGACCACCCCGCGCTCGATGCGGCCGGTGCCCACCGTGCCCCGGCCCTTGATGCTGAACACGTCCTCGACCGACATCTGGAAGGGCTTGTCGATGTCGCGCTTGGGCTCGGGAATGAACGAATCCACCGCGTCGAGCAGGTCCTGGATCGGCTTGGTCGCCGCCGCGTCCGACGGGTTGAGCAGGGCCTGGCTGGCCGACCCGCGGATGATCGGCGTATCGTCGCCGGGGAAGTCGTACTTGTTGAGCAGCTCGCGGATCTCCAGCTCGACCAGCTCGAGCAGCTCGGGGTCGTCCACCAGGTCCACCTTGTTGAGGAACACCACCAGGGCCGGCACGTTCACCTGGCGGGCCAGCAGGATGTGCTCGCGGGTCTGGGGCATGGGGCCGTCGGCGGCCGACACCACCAGGATGGCCCCGTCCATCTGGGCCGCGCCGGTGATCATGTTCTTGACGTAGTCGGCGTGCCCCGGGCAGTCCACGTGCGCGTAGTGCCGTTTCTCGCTCTGGTATTCGACGTGCGAGGTGGCGATGGTCAGGATTTTCGTCGGGTCACGGCGGCCTTCCTTCTCGGAGGCCTTGGCGACTTCGTCGTAGCTCTTGAAGTTGGCCAGGCCCTTCTTCGCCTGAACCGCCGTGATCGCCGCCGTCAGGGTCGTCTTGCCGTGGTCGACGTGGCCGATGGTGCCCACGTTGACGTGCGGTTTCGTTCGTTCAAATACAGCCTTGGCCATGAAACCAATTCCTCCACTCTGTTCTCAACCCGGTGGACGATTCGCCGCCCACGAAAACCAGACCGATCCATCCCGAAGTTCGGACTCGTCGCTTCCGCCCCCGGCCCTTCGAGTTCACGCGGCAGGGTCGGGTGTTCGCCAACCTTTCGTCGGGACGTCCGCGCCGCCGCCTGCCGTCTGTCGAACCGACCTCGCCGCCGTCGTGAACCGCCGCTCGCCGCACACCACGTCCATGAGCTGCTGACGGGAATTGAACCCGTGACCTCGTCCTTACCAAGGACGCGCTCTACCAGCTGAGCTACAGCAGCGGCTCGCCCGGCTTGTTCCCGCGCCGTCAATTCCCATCGTGCACGCCGACGGGCCGATTCGAACCTTGCGACTCGGACGATTCGGACCCGCTCGACCGGGCTGTGGATAGACCGGGGGCGTACACATTCGCCGAAGCCCGAACAGTATACGCGATCCTCCACGGGTGTCAAATCGCCGCAAGCACGCCTTCGGCAAGCTCTTACCCACCGTCGCCGTTTCGGCCGACCGCCGATCGGCCGACGCGATCGTCGCTCTGGTCCCTCGAGCGGCCGGCGACGAAAAAGAAATTGCAACCTATTGCAGAAAAAAGTCTTATGATCCAACTTCGAGGCCTTCGATCCCACGGCTCGATGGGCTTGAGAAGCGGGCTGGCGTTCGCCTTCGGCCACCGACGTGAACCCCGCGGTCGCGCTGGACCCGGCTGCCGGCGGGAGGAAATGATCCACGACGACTTGCCATCCGCCCAACTGCCGGGTCGCAACGGCATCGAGCAAGCCCATTTCATGGCCCGGATCATCGACCGGGTGCAAGCCCCTCCCGCAAGGGCTTGGGGACGGCTTCAGGTTCCCCGCTTCCCCCCTGCGTTTCCTCTTTCCAGCGACTTCCGCTTTCCCTCGCCAGGCCGTAGGATGTTTCAGGTGAAGGCTTTTTCATCGAGACCGTCATGCCTCAATTCTCATCCCGACTGACCCGGCTGCTCATCATCCGCGGGATCGCGCGGGCATTGATGCCGCTGGCCATTCTGTGGGCCGTCTATGACTGGTACCTGTTCGATCGTCTGGCCGTTCCGCCGCGCTTCCCCTGGCGGGCCCTGGTCTTCGCCTTGCTGACCGGCAATTTCGTGCTGGTGTACGTTCTGAGCTGGGTGGCGCCCGGTCTGTTGAACGGCCCCTGGCGGGTCCGGGCCTGGCAGACTTTCATCCTGCTGGCCAACGCGGTCTTCTACCCGGCCCAGCATTACCGGCACTTCGGGACCGTGCCGTGGGGTTTCGTCGGGGTGTGGGTGCTGGCCATCATCGGGCTTTACGCCGGGACGGCCATCTGGTTCTACATGCAGGACCGCCTGCCCATGGCCGGCGCGTTCGCGGCCCGCAAAGCGCTCGCCGCGGCGTCCGCCCGGGCCACGCTGCCGGCATCCGCAAGCTGACAGGGACCGTCGCCAGCCCTGGCGGTCACCGGCGGTGACAAGGCCGGCACAGACCCGCCAGCCGCGGTTTTGACCATTCCACCTTCGCGGGTTCGCACTCCCCGGTGTACCAGTACGCCGCGCCGGGGTTCAATGACCGGCACCCGCCGGCACGGGAGCTTGGACTGTTTCCAGCGGGCGGGCCCAGAGCTCCTGGCGAACGGCCGGAAGCGACTCCAGTCGCAGATCGACTTGCAGGCGCGTGCTCACCTCGCCGCCGCTGAACCACCCCGACACCGGTGCCGCCATCGCCGGCGCGGCCCCGGCGGCCAGCGGCACGTGCGTCTCATCGACCGCCAGCCCGGAGGTCGGGTCATACCCGCGCCACCCGCCGCCGGGCAGGTACACCTCCGCCCAGGCGTGCATCTGTCGGGCTTCCTCGGGGCCGTCGAACTGATAGCCGCTCACGAACCGCGCCGCCGCCCCCGCGCAGCGGGCCGCCTCGATGAAAAGGACGGCCAGGTCCCGGCAGGAGCCGGCGCCGCGCTCGAGGGTGGCCTCGGCGGGCCGGACCTCGCCGACCTCGCGGGCCGCGTACGAGATGGTTTCCCTGATTTCCTCGGCCAGCAGGGACAGGAAGGTCAGCGCGTTTCCGCCCGAGCGCCGGGCCAGCCGTTCCGCCAGCCGGGCCACCGCCCCGTCGGCGCGGGCCGGGCGGCGATAACCGGCCAGCAGCGGCTCCAACTCCGCAGGATACCCCACCGGCAGCGACAGCGCCGGCACGTGAGTCACGATGTAATCGAACGGGTTCCGCGCGAAGGTCTCGACCTCGGTCTCCGCGGCGATCTCCAACAGGTCGGTCTGGCCCAGGAACCACACCTCGGTGGTCACGTTCCCGTCCAGGTCGAGCGTTTCGGCGCGGCCCACCGGCTTCGGGTCGATGCGCAGCTCGAAGCGGATCAGCCGCTGCCGCCCGTCGCAGCGCGGCCGGAGCCGCAACACGTGCGGGGCCAGGGCCACGGGGCCGCCGTACGTGTACCGTGTGCTGTGCGCGATCCGAAATCGCATGAACGGGCTCCGCGTTCTCGGTTCCCGGTTCTGGACGCCGCCAACCTGGTCCTCTCACCACTGAAAACCCGAGAGGAATCGCCTACGACGATCCCCGCGGCACCGGATCGGGCTTTCCGTGAAAGGCGTCTTCGATCCACTCCGAGGGCAGCTCGTTGACCAGGCAGCGCAGCCGGTCCTGCCACCAGTTGGAGATGTCCTGCAAGTCGCGCTTCTCGTAGCGGTGCTGGATCATGCGCAGCGAGTCGCGCTCATACAGCACCACGTCGAGCGGAAAATCCACGTCCGCGGCGCTGATCCGCGTCGAGTCGAAGGCCAGGCACCCCACCTTGAGGGCGAAGCGCATGGTGTCGTCGTACTTGAGGGTCCGGTCCAGCACCGGCTTGCCGTACCCGGTCGCGCCCAGGATCTGATACGGCGTGCCCTCGCCCACCTCGACCCAGTTGCCCTGGGGGTAGATCAGATAGAGCTTGTGCTCGCGGTCGTTCTCGAACTGCCCGCCGATCAGGGCGTGCATGTTGAACTCCAGCCCGCTGTCGGCCAGGGCCTCCTTGTCCTCCAGGGCCACCCGGCGGACCTGGTCGGCGAAGGCGTTGGCCGCCTTGAACACCCGGTCCAGCGACGGCTCGCGCTCCAGCAGGGCGTCCTCGAAATACGTCACCGCCTTGTCGCGCACCGAGCGCAGCCCGGAGGTCATCAGGAACAGGCTGTGCCGGTCGCCCTGATAAACGCTGACTTTCCTGGCGGTGATGCATTCATTGCCCGAGGTGACCCGCGTATCGGCGATCCCCACGAGTCCCTCCCGCAACTTGATACCCAGACAAAACGTCACTGGTCTGGCTCCTTGGCGCGTCCGCCGCCCCGCTCACCGGACGGGGGGCGAAAAAGGTCTCCGAGACGGCGTCTCCCACCAGGTTCAGGCGCCGTTCCAGGTCGTCGAGATATTCGTGCAGCCCGCCGGCGATCAGGTCCGCCGCCCGGGCGAAGGTCAGGTTGGAGCGAAGCTGGCCGATGCGCTGCTCGGCCGGGTTGGAGAAGGTCTCCAGGGAGCTGCCCGAGATGGCGTGCAGCGACTGCTCGGCCTGGGCCAGGCAGTGCAGCACCGCCCGCGGGAACAGCCGGTCCAGCAGCAGGAACTCGACCACCCGCTCCGGCGTGATCCGCCCGTGACGCTGCCGGTACATCTGGAAGGCGCTGACCGAGCGCAGCAGCGCCGCCCACTGCATGTCGTCGATGGTGGTGCCCACGTCGGCGACCGACGGCAGCAGGATGAAATACTTCACGTCGAGGATGCGGGTGGTCTTGTCGGCCCGCTCGATGAACCGCCCCAGCCGGCAGAAGTGCCACTCCTCGCCCTGGGACATGCAGGCGTCGGTGATCCCGGCGAACAGGTGGCCGGCCATGCGCACGGCGGAGAAGAACTCGTGCGGCGACTCGCGGACCGACTCGCCCCGGCTGTCCTGCCGCACCAGCAGGCAGAAGGTGTTGAGCTGCTCCCACATCTCGCGCGCGATGACCTCGCGGACGCCGCGGGCGTTGTCGCGGGCCGCGGCCAGGCACGAGAGGATCGAATTCGGGTTGCGCCGGTCGAAGGTCAGGAAGCGGATCACGTTGTCGGCCGTGGCGGCGTCGTAGAGTTCGTCGAAGCGGGCGTGGTCGCCGGAGGTGGTGACCAGCGGCCGCCAGTCGCCGGCGCTCGAGGCGGGCAGGTCCAGCACCAGGTTGAGGTTGACCTCGATGATGCGGGCGACGTTCTCGGCCCGCTCGATGTAGCGGCTCATCCAGTAGATGGCCTCGGCGGCCCGGCTCAGCATGGACAGGCCCTCCGGGTCGCGGCCTGGGCCGCGGCCGGGCGGCGCGGGCCGGACGCCTCGCCGGGCGCCGGCTGTTCGGCCAGCACCCAGGTGTCCTTGCTCCCGCCGCCCTGCGACGAATTCACCACCAGCGACCCGCGCTGGAGGGCCACCCGCGTCAGCCCGCCGGGCAGAACGTAGATGTCGCGCCCGTACAGGACATAGGGGCGCAGATCGACGTGCCGCGGCTCGAACCGCCCGTCGACCAGGCACGGCACCGCCGACAGCGTCAGCGTCGGCTGGGCGATGAAGTTCCGCGGGTCGGCCTCGATCAGGGCCGCGAACTCCGCGCGTTTCCCGGCCGTGGCCTGCGGGCCGATCAGCATCCCGTAGCCGCCCGACTCGTTGGCCGACTTGACCACCAGCTTGTCGAGGTTGGCCAGCACGTGCCGGCGCTGCCGTTCCTCGGCGCACACGTACGTCGGCACGTTGGGCAGGATCGGCTCCTCGCCGAGATAGTACCGGATCATCTGCGGGACGTAGGCGTAGATGACCTTGTCGTCGGCCACGCCGGTGCCGGGGGCGTTGGCCAGGGCCACCCCTCCGGCCCGATAGACGTCCATCAGCCCGGGTACGCCCAGCACCGAATCCGCCCGGAAGGTCAGCGGATCGAGGTAATCGTCATCCACCCGGCGGTAGATCACGTCCACGCGCCGGAAGCCGCGCGTGGTGCGCATGAGCACCTGTCCGTCGGCCACGATCAGGTCGCGTCCCTCGACGAGTTGCACGCCCATCTGCTGGGCCAGGAAGGAGTGCTCGAAGTACGCCGAGTTGTAGACCCCCGGCGTGAGCACCACGACGGTGGGCGGCTCGGCCCCGGCCGGGGCCACGTACTGGAGCATGTCCAGAAGCCGGAAGGCGTAATCGTCCACCGGCCGGACCCCGGAGGCCTCGAAGATCTGCGGGAAAGTGCGCTTCATGACCTGCCGGTTCTCGAGCACGTAGGAAACGCCCGACGGGCAGCGCAGATTGTCCTCCAGCACGAACAGCGTGCCGTCGCGGTCGCGGACCAGGTCGGTGCCGGTGACGTGGCACCAGATGCCGCCGGGAGGTTCGAGCCCCGCGCACTGCCGGCGATAGCACTTCGAGGACAGGACCAGCTCCGGCGGGATCGCCCCGTCGCGCAGGATCATCTGCCGGTGATAGACGTCGTCGATGAACAGGTTGAGGGCGTGGATGCGCTGGCGCAGCCCGGCCTCGATGCGCTCCCACTCGCGGGCCTCGACGATGCGCGGGATGATGTCGAAGGGCCAGATGCGCTCCTGGCCGTCCTCGTGACCGTAGACGTTGAAGGTGATGCCCATCTGGAGCAGGGCGGCCTCGGCGGCCCGCTGGCGCCGTTCGAGCTGGCCCTCGGAAAGCTGTTCGAGGCGCTGGGTCAGCACCGCCGCCCCCGGCCGGGGAACCGCCGGCGTCGCGAACATCTCGTCATAGGCCCCGTCAAGTGGATAGGAATCGAACCGCATGTCTCAAACGCGCCTCCCGGCGCGGTCCCTCACGCCGGGGGTCAGGGATCAGCAAAGCCCATGCCGCGCCGCGCGGCAGCAAGGCGCTTCAACTTAATATCATCTGATACAGAGAGTTAAGCCTGTACCCGTCGCGTTCTGAGCCGGGGCGATACGCCTCTGTCCAGGCATCGCAGGATGGTGCTGCCTATTCTCTGGTCAGCACCCATGGCGGGACAGACCGCGACCGCCTCCGGATGCCTGTTCCGATCAGCGCCCTGGACCCCGAACCCGACTGCCTCTGATTTGTCGGCCCGCCCTGATGGGGGATTCAGGTAAAAACCAGATGACCGGATCGTGTCACGCCCCCTCACCGACCCGCGGTCGAAAGCGAGCTTGACTTGGCTCGACAAAAACGAAGAATCGACGGGTGTGGCCGGCTGCTCAGCACCATCGGTTCGAGCCGGCCATGGAACGCGGGGCCCCTTTCCCTTCTGGCCACGGGCTTAAACAGCACGACGCTCTACCGATCGGGAGGCATCACGATGCGACGCATGAACGGGATGGCCTGGAAAACACCGGCCGGCGTGTTGATCCTGGGCGCGAGTCTGCTCCTGGCCGCACCACCGGCCACGAAACCCGCCGCGCCCAAGGGGTACGAGTCCCAAACCGCCGTGCTGGCGGCCATTCAAAGCGGCGAACTCAAACTCATCAACGTGTTCGAACCGGTGCCCGAAAGCGTGTCGGTCACGCCCGACGTCGAGTACGGCAAGGGCGGCGGCGAGTCGCTCAAGCTCGATCTCTATCAGCCCAAGCGGCTGGAGGGCAAGGCGCCCGGCCTCATCCTGATCCACGGCGGGGCCTGGAAAGGGGGGCGGCGGACCGATTACCGCTATTACTGCGTGCGGCTCGCCGAGCGCGGCTACGTGGTGGCGACCATCTCGTATCGCCTGGTCAAGACGGCGACCTTCCCGGCGGCCGTCCAGGACGCCAAGTGCGCGGTGCGCTGGCTGCGGGCCAACGCCGAGAAATACCACGTGGACCCCAACCGCATCGGCGTGATGGGCGGCTCGGCCGGCGGGCACCTGGCCATGATGGTCGGCTATTCGCCCGACGTCCCCGAGCTGGAGGGCGACGGGGGGAACCAGGGCGTCAGCAGCCGGGTGCAGGCCGTCGTCAACTTCTACGGGCCCACCGACCTGACCACGCCGTTCGCGCGCAACAACGGCGTCGTCTCCGATTTCATCGGCAAGCCCTACGCCGAGGCCGCCGATCAGTACAGGCTGGCCTCGCCGCTGACCCACCTGACGGCCGGCGACCCGCCCACGCTGATCCTCCACGGAACGATCGACAACGTCGTGCCCATCGACCAGGCCGACGCCCTCGACAAGCGGCTGGCGGAGCTGAAAGTGCCGCATGAGTACGTCCGGCTGGAAGGCTGGCCCCACGCCATGGACTTATCCGAGGAGGTCAACCGCTACTGCCTCTGGCACATCGAGCGGTTCCTGGACAAGTACCTGAAAGCCCCCGACAAGCCGCCGGCGTGAGAGTCACCCGCCGGGGCCTGCGGACTCCTTCCTTGGTGGAAATCGGAAGGGCGCGTATAATGGTCTATAATCGGGCAGGCCTTTTCTTCTGATCTTCACCAGTGCGCCCGTTTCGTTGATGCGTTCAGGCGAGGGCACGGAACTCACCCGCCAACGGCTGAGCGGGCCCGCGTCACCGCCCGGCGCCTGATGCGATGGACAGACCGGGCCGGTTTTGTTTCTCTACCGGGAGTCGCACATGAGTGGTTCGTCCGACAACGGGAATCGCGTGTTTCCTGGGATTCCGACGATCACGGACGGCGCCGGAGCCGTGGTCTGGGTGGAGACCCACATCACGCAGGCGGCCTGCGCGTATCCCATCACCAGCTCCACGACGATGGGCGGAGGCTACTCCGCGGCGGTGGCCAACGGGCAGCGCAACCTGTGGGGCGACAAGCTGATCTTCATCGAGCCGGAGAGCGAGCATTCGTCGGCCTCGGCCTGCGAGGGCTTCGCCCTGGCCGGCGGGCGCGTGACGAATTTCACGAGCGGCCAGGGCCTGGTGCTGATGAAGGAGGTGCTCTACACCATCAGCGGCAAGCGCCTCCCGGTGGTGTTTCACATCGGGGCCCGGGCCCTGACCAGCCACAGCCTCAACGTGCACGCCGGGCATGACGACGTCATGGCCTGCGCGGACACCGGCTGGGGCATCCTCTTCGGCCGCAACCCCCAGGAGGCGGCCGACCTGGCCCTCATCTCCCGCCGGGCCGCCGAGGCCTGCCAGTCGCCGTTCATGAACGTGCAGGACGGCTTCCTCATCACCCACACCATCGAGAACGTTCTGTTGCCCGAGAAAGAGTTCATGAGCCAGTACGTGGGCCGGCCGGAGGAACGCATCCTCAACCTCTTCGACGTGGCTCATCCGCTCATGAGCGGCGTGGTCCAGGACCAGGACTCGTACATGAAGGGCAAGATCGCCCAGCGGCACTACTACGTGCACATGAAGCCGGCGGTGCTGGAGGCGATGCGGGCCTTCAGCGCGGCCACCGGGCGGGAATACGGGCTCATCGAGTCCTACCGGATGGAAGACGCCGATTACGCCCTGGTGGGCATGGGCTGCCTGATGGAGACGGCCAAGCCCACCGTCGATTACATGCGCAGCGAGATGAACCTGCGCGTCGGGGCGCTGAACGTGTGCAGCTACCGGCCCTGGCCGGGGCCGGAGATCGTGCAGGCCCTCAGGAACGTCAAGGCCTTCACGGTGATCGAGCGGATGGACGATCCGCTGGCGCCGGCCAACCCGCTGATGCGCGACATCAAGACCTCGTTCCTGGACGCCCGGCTGGGGCTCGAGGAGTACCGGCAGGCCGGGGTGGCGGTCGAGGAGTTCCCGGCCATGATCCAGTGCTCGGCCGGGCTGGGCAGCCGGGACATCCGCCCCGGGCACTTCATCGGCCTGGTCCAGAACATGCGCCACAAGCTCGAGGGCAACGGGCACAAGGAATTCTGCACGGTGGGCATCCAGCACGAGACGGCCATCGACCCGCCGATCGACCCGGACGTCCGCCCGGAGGGGGCCTACTCGATGCGCGGGCATTCGGTGGGCGGCTACGGCAGCGTCACCACCAACAAGGTGATCGCCACGCTGATGGGCGACCTGTTCGGCC
>JABRVU010000320.1:0-9994 GCA_039961895.1 Phycisphaerae bacterium
CCCTCGGCGCCACACGCCACGCGCCGCAATCCGAGATCCGCCATCTGAAACCGGTTCGCGCTCGCGTCAGGCCTTGCCGGCGTCCTCATGGGCGATGCCCAGAATCAGGGCCACCCCCACGCTCACCACCGTCAACACCAGCTCCTCGCTCACGCCCAGCCCGTACTGCGCCGCGTACGCCGCGATCACCGTGGCCAGCGCCACCCGCGCTTTCCGCGACTCCATCGGCCGCAACATCCGCCGTAAAACACCACCCGCGCTCATCGCCGCCCCTCCCTTTCCGCTGAATGTCTCCGATTGCCGAACCAGCCACGGCCAGGTGCCCTTCGCGGCCAGGGACGCCGGTGTGCCCTCCACGCCGGCCCGCCCGGCGCGCTGACCTGAACCTTGACTCCCGAGCCTCAAACCCTGAACCCTACTCACTTTCCCGCTTTCCCGCTTTCCCACCTTCCCTTCGTCCGTCTTCGCCCGCCATCGCCCGCTCGATCACCGCCCATCCCTCCGCGTCCTGTGCCCACAGGTAATACACCGGCCGCGATCCTACGAGCTGCCGAAACGTCCGCGCCAGCGTCCGCGCCGACTGTCGCTCCACCCGCTCACGCCCGCCGCCGGTCATCGACCGGTACCAGTCCCGCACCGACTGCTCCACCAGCGCTCGCGCCTCCGGCCGCTCGCCCACCCGCGTCTCGAAATCAGCCGACAACGGGTCCGCGCCCATCGCCAACAGCTCCCGCAGCACCGCCTCTTGCCGGCGCGGCAGCGCGCACGTCCCGATCCGCATCATCCCGGCCTTCTCGAACACCGGGTTCACCAGCCCCATTGCCGCCAGACACTCCACGAACCGCACGCCCACCCGCGGCAGCGACTCGCGCACCAGCCGGGCCCCCAGCCCGCAACCCCGCACGTCCGGGTGCACGATCAACCGCTTGAGCACCCGCAGTTCCCGGTTGAGCCGCTCGGGGTTCCTCCGGAACCGCCCCGCCGTCGCCGCGTTCCGCGCCCGCAGTTCCAGACCCGGCCGACCATATACCGCCACGCCCAGCGTCTCCCCTTCCGGGTCGCGCAACGCGAAGACCTGGTCCACGAATCCCAACTGCTCGCCCTGCCGATAGTGCATGGCCCCGAGCGTCGCGTAGTCGCGCAGACTCCCGCGCTCCACGCCCAGCTTCGCCGCGAATGACGGGCCTCGCCCCGCCGACGAATCGCGCTCACCGCTCGCGCCCGAATCTTCCGCCGGCCTGCGCTGCTCGACGCGGACGCCCTCCGCGCTGCCCGTCAAGCGCACGACCAGGTCAGGCCGCAGGTCCGCCTCCAGGTCGTCCCGGCACGTCGCCACCACCAGCGCCAGCCGCTCGCGCGACGCCAGCTTCCGCAGGTTGAACGCGATGGCCTGCGCCACCCGCGTGTGCAGCCCCGACCCGAACTCATCGCAGAGCAACGGTGCCGGCTGAGCCCCGCACCCATCCGCCTCGCCCCGCCGGGCCAGGTGCTGCGAAAGGGCCCGCGCCAGCCGGGCCCGAGACTGTTCCCCCGCCGACAACGCCCCCAGTGGCCGGACCCACAAGCGCGGCTCGCCCAGCCCGCACGCCGTCAAGAACCCCATCGCCTCCTCGACGGCCCGCCCAGGCGACACCGCGTCGATCACCGCCACGTCCGTCGGGAACAGTCCGCCCTGCACCAGCCGGGCCGACGGATACCGCTTCGCCAGTGCTTCTAATAAGAGGGATTTCCCAGTTCCAGACGGCCCCGTGATCAGCACGAGGCCCCCCGGCCGGATCGGCAGCTCAAGCCCCTCTGCGATGCGCCGCAGCGGCGCCGCCACCTCCACCCCGAACCGCAGCGCCGCTTCCACCACCCGCGCTGACCACGTCGGCCGATGACCCGGCGCCTCGACGTGCACGCCGCCTCGTCCGCCCTCGGCGGATCGGGCCTCTCGCCGGCTCGGCGCTGAGCCCTTGAAACCCTCCCCCGTTGCCGGGGCCATCGGGCCGGCTCGAACCCCTCGCCTGGACTCTGCGTCGTGCTCGGAACCGGACGGGCCGACGGACTCGCCGACCGGCCCGCCGGTCCGAACCGCCACCACCCCCTCATCCTGCGACATGCCCGTGATGCCCCTTTTCTCCCCCCGCTCACCGAACAGCATTCGATTGATTGCAACGGGTTGCTTCAACCTCATGGACGCCTGCCCCTGTCATCCCCCAGCGTATTCGCCGCCACTCGCCCTGGCCTGAACCATCCCCCCATGTGGGCAGGGATCATCCGAGCCGTAACCGTGAGGGAGCGGTTGAGTATGACCGCGCTATCTCGTTGCGGCCTGCCGTGAGTGCAAGCCGTGGAAAGCCGGAAACCACCCCACGATCGGCACAGGGGCCGGTCGCTACAGATGCAAACCAGCGCTGTCACATTAGGACCGCTCTGCTGCCTGACGGGCACCCGCTCTGATGGGCCATTTCCCGCACCTGCTATGGCCCGTGGTGTCCGGCCTTCGCCGTTCCCGACCTCGTTTCGTCGTGCCAGAACCGGCCCGTCCAAATACCTAACTTTAACCTAACATATACTCCACCCTTGGCCGCCTGTCAAGAGAAAAATAGCAATAAAAAGCAATAGACCGCTGCCGAAGGCTTAAGCCTTCATTTGACATTGAGTTGGGAACGTAACTTGGAGAGCTGCAACCCTGTGTCCGGATGAGACCCCATCCCGGATACCCGTGTGGAACCGGCTGCTGATGGTCACTGTTCAGGGTATCGGGTGGCCCGCAACGCCTTTCCACCTTCCCACCTTCCCGGTTTCTCACTCCCCGCGTTGCGGTATGCAGCGCGGGAGTATACGATCGGTGACATGGTTGAAATCCGCATCGCCTATGAAGGGCAGCTCCACTGCCGGGCCACACACGGTCCCTCCTCATCCGTCCTCGTCACCGACGCTCCCGTGGACAACATGGGCAAGGGCGAAGCCTTTTCCCCGACCGACCTGGTCGCCACTGCCCTGGGCACCTGCATCCTCACCACGATGGCCATCGTCGCCCAGCGTCACCAGATCGATATCGCCGGCGCCACCGCCCGCGTGACCAAGGAGATGACCTCCACGCCACCCCGGCGGATCGCACGTCTGGCCGTGGAGGTCCACATGCCTGCCCCGCTTACCCCCGACGACCGCCGCCGTCTCGAAAACGCCGCCCATGCCTGTCCGGTCCACAAGAGCCTCCACCCGGACGTAGCCGCCCCCATCACCATCCAATGGCCCGATTGACCCCCGCGGCCGACTCGTCTCCACCGCCGGTAGCCCCTTCTCAACCTGTGTCCGTCTCTTCCTGTACGACGATCAACATCCCCATCGGTACCGTGCGGGCGAAATGCCCGCGGCCCGCTGGTTGATCCCGTAACCCTCCTCCTCTCCAACTGCTGCGACGGAAGTCTCTTCCCATCCGACTGGGCATATGCCCCATAACTGCGCCAATTCCCGTGCCTTTGCTCCCACCGACCCCGACGGGACCCGCCGGCCCACTGGTCGCTCACCCCCGTGCAGGGCCGCCTGGGCTGCTTCAAGGCGATTTATCGGAGCGACGGTCCCTTCGGAGCCTCGAACTGGCACGCCGCCTGAATTCCTTCCGATACATACAGGCGTGGGCTCATCCGGCACGGGTGGGGACGACGCGCCCTGGAGCTACCATCATGGGAATGGCCACCGACCGCGCTTCCTGGCTGACTGCCGGGGCTACGCCGTGCAAAATTTACGACCCCTTCCCCGAGCGCCCCTATCGAATGATCCTGCTGGGCGCTCCGGGCATCGGCAAAGGCACCCAGGCCGCCATGCTCTGCGAGCGCTTCAAGACCTGCCACCTCTCCACCGGCGACCTCTTCCGCTGCGCCCTCCAGGATACCTCCGAACGCTCCCCGGCCATGTGGGTCGCCCTCGAACACATGAAACGCGGCGAGCTGGTCCCCGATCAGACCGTCATCGACCTGGTCCGCGAACGTCTGCACTGCATCCGCTGCGACTACGGCTTCCTCCTGGACGGCTTCCCCCGCACCGTCCAGCAGGCCCGGGCACTCGACAACATGTTCGCCGAACTCGGCCTGGTCGCCGACGCTGTCATCAATTACGAGCTGCCCGTCGAAACGGTCGTCGAGCGGCTCGGCGGACGGCGAACCTGTCTGAGCTGCAAGGCCACCTTCCACCTCCGTTCCCTGCCGCCAAAGGTCGCCGGCGTCTGCGATCACTGTGGCGGGGATCTCTATCAGCGCGAGGACGACCGCCCCGAATCCATCCGCGTCCGTCTGGCCGCCTATGAACAGAACACCGCCCCGTTGAAGGACTATTACGCCGCCGTCGGCCTGCTCGTCACCATCTCCGCCGACGGAACCCCCCAGCAGGTCTTCGATCGGACCCTCGACGCCCTCTGGTCCCGCTCCCGAAGCTGACCCTCCGGCCGCATCGCCTGCCGCGGTGCCGGCTTTCCCCGCCATGCCTCCCGAGGGCGGTGCAGGCAGTTTTCTGGCCGGCACGGCTCGGATGAGTCACTTCGACCTTCCGCTGATGGGGCGGCGTACCAGGTCCTCGCGGAACCTTCGGGCCTCGCGGGCCACGGAACTGGCCGATCAAGACCCCCCCGCACGTGGCGGCGGCGCGGCCGGGCCATGCCCAGGCCGTCGCCGACGGCATCAACCGGCAAGCGAACGAAGATCGCTTCCAGAAAGCGGCGCAGAAACAGCGCGCACGTGCGCCTGCCGGTGCGCAGGTCGCCGCGCGTCCGGACCCCCGAACCCTGTTTGCACGCAACAACGGCCCTCTGCGGGCTGCAGCGACGGGATATGAGTTGGAAGCAATCAGAGGACTGGGCGATACTGGACTCGAACCAGTGGCCTCTTGCATGTCGAGCAAGCGCTCTAGCCAACTGAGCTAATCGCCCATCACGACCAGGGTAGATTCTAATGGGGACCTGTCGGCCGAACAAGCCCCGCCGTCAATCCACGTCCGAACGAACCCTTCGGCCGTTTCTCGGCGGATTCCGCCCGTTTCCTGGAGGGTTTCCGCTGGAACGGCCTCAAAAACCGGGGGGGGGCGGCAACGGCGCGTTGTCAGCCCCGGTCGAGTCGCGGCGCATACGATACCGGCGGGCGCGTCACTCCGCGGCGCTGGGCGAAGCGGACAGGACCTCGACCCGTACCCGGTTGATCTTGCGCTCCTCGGCGGCCAGGACCTTGAAGAGCACGTTCTCGTAGCGGAACTCCTCCCCCGCGGCCGGGATGCGCCCCATCTTACTGAAGAGGAACCCGCCGACCGTGTCGTAGTCGTCCTCGTCGGGCAGTTGCAGCCGCAACTCGTCGTTCAGTTCATCGATGCGCACGCGGGCATCGAGTTCCAGCGTCCGCTCATTGATCCGGCGGATGGTCTCCGGCGGGCGCGATTCGTATTCGTCGGCGATCTCGCCGATGATCTCCTCGATGATATCCTCGATGGTGACCAGCCCGGCGGTTCCCCCGTATTCGTCCAGCACGATGGCGATGTGCACCTGCTTGAGCCGCAGCTCGCCCAGCAGGTCGGCCACTCGCTTGGTCTCGGGCACGAAGGGCACCTTCCGCATCAGGGCCAGCGGGTCGAAATGGGCGTCGTCGGCGACCTGAAGGATGTCCTTGGCGTAGAGCACGCCCTTGATGTCGTCGATGTTGTCGCCGTACACCGGCAGGCGCGAATGCCCTTCGTGGGCGATGGTCTCCTTGACCTCGAAGAGGGTGGCGGTCGCGGGTACGGCCACGATCTCGGTGCGCGGGGTCATGATCTGCCCGGCCTGGGTGTCGCGGAACTGGATGACCGACTCGATCATCTCCGCGTCCTGCTCGTGCACGGCGCCGGCCGACTCGGCCTCGCTGACCACGCCGAGTATCTCCTTCTCGATCTGCTGGGCCTCGGCCTCCTGCCCGTCGTCGGCCGGCACGCCCGCCAGGCGGCGGACCAGCACGTCGAAGAGGCGCAGAAACGCGACCAGCGGATACAGCAGGTAGCGCAGCCCCAGCAGCAGCCGGATGCTGGCGGCCACGAAGGGCTCGCCGGCGTAGCGGGCCCAGGCGTTGGGAATGGCCACGCCCATTACCAGCGTGACCCCCATGGAAGCCAGAAAAGCCAGCCCATAAGCCCGCAACGGGGCCCGGGCCGGACGAATGCCGGCGACGTCGGCGGCCAGCAGCACCAGCATCAGGATGGCGCTGATCCGCACCGTCGAGGTGGCCAGCAGCAGCTCGCCGCGCCGGTCGAACAACTGGTTCAACAGCGCGGGGGGCAGGCCCATCCGCTCCAGCCGTTCGGCCAGCCGCACGCGCGACACCCCGCGCAAGGCCACGTTGGCCGTCGTCGAGACGACCATCAGCCCCACCAGCAGCAGGCCGAAGATCAATTGCGGGCTGGACACGTCTGGATCGCCTCTTGACGGTCTCCTCGTGCTCGTTCCGAAGGACTTTCAGCCTTGATTCGCCCGCTCGATCCCCCGCTCGTTCAGATGGCGGATCGCGTCTCACCGCCCCGCCACGTGACGAGTCGGCGCCACGTCGAGTGCTACCCAGAACCGGCGTGGGACCGGCTTCCAGCCGGTCGGGTTCGGGGTTTGACGACGCTCTCTTCGTGCCTCACAACGACGCCAGCAGGCGGTTCTCCGCCCGCCGCATTTGCCGGCGGCCCGCGGGCGTTCGGTCATCATAACCCAACAGGTGCAGCACGCCATGAACGCAGCAGCGGAGAATCTCATCGGCCGCATCGATTCGCAACCGCCGGGCATGCCGGCGGGCCGTTTCGACGGAGATGATAATCTCGCCTTCGAGGGTGTCCGCCCGCGAATCATCGCGCAGGTCAAAAGTCAACACGTCCGTCGGCCGAGGATCGCCCAGAAACCGCCCGTGCAGGTCGGCGATGGCTTCGTCGCCGACCAGCACCACGCTCACGTCAGCGGGCCGGCGCTGCCCCAGAGCGGCACGGACCGCCCGAACCACGCGTTGTCGCTCAACCGGAACGGGACGAGTCAGGATTTGAACGGTTACGTTGAGGCGCTCGGACGCCCCCGCAGGCCGGCTTGATGGGGCTCTCGGTCGGCTCACGCCTGGCGCGCCATTTCGGCCGGGCGCTCCGCGGACGAGCCCGCCTCGGGTTCGGCATGATCCGCGTCCTCGCCGCCGTTGCCGTTGCGCACGCCGGCCGGAGCCGCCTTGTCGGGATAGCGGACCCGTCCGTGATGAATGGCCGCCAGACTCTTGACCAGCGACCGTTCCACCGCCTTCAGCTCCCGCAGCGTGATGTCGCATTCGTCGAACTGCCCGTCGTTGAGCCGGTCCATCACCACCTGGTGCACGACGCTTTCGATCCGTCCCGGCGTCGGCTCGGGCAGCGCCCGCACCGCGCTCTCGCAGCCGTCGCAGAGCATCAGGATGGCCGATTCCTTCGAGCCCGGCTTGGGACCGGGGTAGCGGAACTCGCTCTCGGGCACGTCGCGCTCGCAGAACCGCCGGCTCCGCCCGCTGGCCTCGGCGTCCACCGCCGCCTGGTGGAAGTAGCGCACCACCGTCGTCCCGTGATGCTCCTGGATGAACTGATGGAGCACCTTGGGCAGCCCGTAGGCCCGGGCCATTTCGATCCCGTCCTTCACGTGCCCGACGATGATCAGCAGGCTCATGGTCGGCGAGAGCCGGTCGTGACGGTTGATGCGGGCCTCCTGGTTCTCGACGAAGTACTCGGGTTTGGCCGCCTTGCCGACGTCGTGATACAGGGCCCCCACGCGCACCAGCAGGCCGTTGGCCCGGATGGCTTCGGCGGCCTCCTCGGCCATCTGCGAGATGATCAGCGAGTGGCTGTAGGTGCCCGGGGCGTTCTGGGCCAGCAGGCGCAGCAGCGGGCGGCTGGCGTCGCACCACTCCAGGAGGGTCATGCTGGTGGCCACGCCGAAGAGGCGCTCGAACTGCGGCAGGATGCCCTGCACCACCAGACCGGCCAGCAGGGCCGCCAGCCCGGCGCAGGCCGCGTGGATCACGCCGTACCAGAAGTCCACTCCGTGGACGAAGCCCGCCGCCGCCGAGGCCAGCGCCGCGCCCACCGCCGCCAGGAAGCCCACCACGATGACCTTGCTGCGCGTGCGGATGTCCTTCAAGAAGAAGATGGTCACGCCGCTGGCGATCAGCAGGGTAATGGCCAGGGAGAAATCGCCGCGCGAGGCCAGCGTTACCAGGATGCACAGCGCCCCGGCCCCGCCGAACGAGAACCGCTGGCTGAAGGCGATGGTCATCAGCGCCGCCGCGACGGTCACCAGGGCCACCGAGAACTCCGCCGGCAGGTCGTATGGCCACTCGGCCATCTCGATCAGCCGGGCCAGCCCGATCATGACCAGCAGCAGGGCGGCCAGGCCCAGCGTCCGGCCGGGCTTGTAGAACACCCGCCCCTCGTACACCGCGGTGTAGGCCGCCAGCCCGATCATGACCAGCAAAGCCAGCGTCGCCATCCCCGCCTGGCCGAGCAGCAGCTTCTTGAGGAGCACCGGGTCATTGCGCTGTTCGCGGAGATAGGCCGCGTGCTCCGACTTGAGCAGGTCCAGGTCCTTCACCGAGAGCTGGCTATTGGCCGAGACCAGCATGTCGCCGGCCTTGATCTCGCGGATGACCGGCGGCACCTGCTCCTCGGCCCGGCGGCGGGCGGTTTCGGTGGCCCCCGCGTCGTAACGCCACAGGGCCGTGTAGCTCTCCTTCTCGCCCTTGACCGACAGTGCCCGCACGATCAACTCGGCGACCGGCCGGCGCAGCGATTCAGGAAAAACCGCGGTGGCGCATTGCTCGGCCAGGCGGGTCACGTGGGTCTGGTCGGCGGGCACGACCTGGGCTCTCGGCACGCGCACCGGCTCCGCTCCGCTCCGCCGGAACTCGTGCTCGTCTCCGTCGCCGACCGTGTCCACCAGGTATTCGCCGCGCAGCCGTTCGGTGAGACTCTTGACCATGCCCTCCCACGCGCCGGGATGATCCTTGTCCTCCGCGATCCGCCGGACCTCCTGGCGAACCGCTTCCGGCGGGGCCGGACCCCTGGCCGACGGCTCGTCCGGTGACTTGCGCGGCTCATCGCCGACCGGCTTGGCCCAGTCGCGCAGCTCGGCCTGAATCGCCGCCAGTACCTTTTCGTCCGGCACGTAAACCGCCGGCACCGCGGAGCGGGCCTTGCTGCGGTTATCATCGGTCTGGAGCGCGACCTCCACGGAGAACGGCACGCGGGCGGTGATGTCCCGGTCCACCCGCTGCATCAGATGCCAGGGCATCGAGTCGCGCCCGGACAGCAGCATGACCACCACCAGGACGTAGAACACGCACCAGATCAGCAGAATGCGCGGGTCCACGACCCGGGTCAGCCGCTGCCAGAGCGTCCCGCTGGCCTCGCCCAACTGGCGGCGGACCTCCTGGCGGCGCATGTCGCAGGTGAGGGGCGTCTTGGACTTCGGAGTGCTCATCCGTTCATCAACCTGGGGGGAAGCCGCGCCGCCGCGATAGCGATGATCCGCGGTGGCGGCATCACCTTCATCGTCATCCCGACCCGTCGAGGTGACCGGCCCCGCGGCGGTCTGATAACTTCCGGGTTTTTCCGCGTCCGTCACCGTACGCGGTCACGATATCCTGAACCAGCCGATGCCGGACGATGTCGCCCTGGCTCAGGCGGATGATCCCGATCCCCTCCACGTCGCCCAGTCGTTTCAGGGCGTCGATCATCCCGCTGCTCTCGGGCTTCTCCAGGTCCACCTGGCTGTCGTCGCCGGTGACGATCATCTTGCTGTTGTTTCCCAGCCGGGTCAGGAACATCATCATCTGCGAGACGGTCGTGTTCTGGGCCTCGTCGAGGATGACCGCGCTGTTGTTGAGCGTCCGCCCGCGCATGAAGGCCAGCGGCGCGACCTCGATCACGTCGTTGGCGATGAAACGCTTGATCTGGTCGTACGTCATCATGTCGTGCATGGCGTCGAACAGCGGCCGCAGGTAGGGGT
>JABRVU010000321.1:0-2495 GCA_039961895.1 Phycisphaerae bacterium
CGGTCACGCTCAGCGAACGGCGCGGCGCGTTCGTCTCCGCGGTGACGCACGAGCTGCGCACGCCGCTGACCACGCTGCGGATGTATACCGAGATGCTGGCCGACGGCATGGTCCGGGACGACGCCCAGCGCCGGGCGTACTTCCAGACCCTGCGGGCCGAGGCCGACCGGCTCGGGCACCTGGTCGAGAACGTGCTGGCCTATTCGCGGATCGAGCGCGGGCGGGCCGGAGGACTGGTGACGACGCTGCCGGTCGGCGAACTTCTGGAGCGGGCCCGGGGGCGCCTGGCCGAACGCGCCGCCCAGGCGGGGATGAACCTTCTGGTCGAGCTCAACGGGCAGGCGGATCGACCGGTCCGCGCCGATCCGTCGGCGGTCGAGCAGATCCTCTTCAACCTGGTGGACAACGCCTGCAAGTACGCGGCCGGGGCGGCGGATCGCTCCATCGTGCTCGAAGCGGCGGGACACGATGGGGCGACGCTGATCCGGGTCCGCGATCACGGGCCGGGCATCAGCGCGCGGGAAGGGCGTCGGCTGTTCCGCCCGTTCTGCAAGTCGGCCCGCGAGGCCGCCCACTCCGCCCCGGGTGTGGGCCTGGGCCTGGCCTTGAGCCGCCGGCTGGCCCGCGAGATGGGTGGCGAGCTGCGGCTGGAACCGACCGCCGGCGGCGCGTCGTTTCTGCTCAGCCTTCCGGCGGCCTGATGCCTTCGTTTTCGTCGAAGTGGGGCCGGTCTCTTGCCGTTTGGCGCGAGGGTCCGACATCCTGCCGGTCGGCGTGTGTGACCGGCATGCTGCCGGTCGGTCATCTGTGTTGTGTCCGGCCGGCCGAATGACGATCGCGTTAGCATGGGAGATCAACCGGCCTTGCCACGACCGCGCATCGGCATCACCTGTCGCTATCAGATCCGCAAGACGCCCGGCGGCGCCGAGGTGCCCGAGGTGTCGCTGGACGGCCGGTTCGGCGACCTGCTGCTGGCCGCAGGAGGGATGCCCCTGCTCATCCCTCACGCGGGCGACCCCGAGGCCCTCGCGGAGTTCATGGACTCGCTCGACGCGGTGATCTTCAGCGGCGGGCCGGACGTGCCCCCGGCGCGCTACGGCGCCGCCGCCGATCCGCACACCGCGCCGATGCATCCCCGCCGGGAGGCGACCGACTTTCAGGTCCTGGCGATGGCCGAGCAGAGGGAATTGCCTCTACTGGCCGTCTGCCTGGGCGTGCAGGAGTGGAACGTCTCGCGCGGCGGAACGCTGCATCAGCACCTGCCCGACCTGGGCCTGCTTCCCCCCGTGGCCCACCGCGACGGGACCGAGTTCGCGTTTCATCCGGTCCGGCTGGCATCGGGCAGCCTGATCCATGCGATCGTGGGGACCAGCCCGCTGCCGGTCAACAGCTCGCATCACCAGGGCCTGGACCGGTTGGGGCGGGGGCTGGTGGCGACGGCCTGGTCGGAAGACGGGCTGGTCGAGGCCGTTCAGGACCCTCACCGCCCGTTCGCCCTGGGCCTGCAATGGCATCCCGAGGACATGCCTTACGATCCGCTCCAGCGCCGCATCTTCGAGGCCCTGGTCGCGGCGGCGGCAAAACGCGGATGAGGCCTGTTAGGACATCTGTCTATTCCTGATTGCGTCACGGACCCGCCGCTGTTGGCCCTCCCGGTGTTTGTCGGGCTTTCCGACGGGTCAGTATGATGGTCTGATGGCCAGGGTTCAGGGAGAGCATCGGGGCGGTTCGGCGAAGGCCGGGCAGGCGCCATTGCGGCCGGCGCGACGCGAGCCGCCGGCGCACGCGGTGGCGGGCGGCGAAGATGGGCGACGCATGCGACGGCCCCCTGACTCACCGGAACGCCGCTCTCTGCTGCTCGTGGCGGCGGTAGCGCTGGGAGTGGGCGCCATCGTCGCCGGCGTTCACTGGCCGGTGCTGGCCTGCCAGGCCCTGTGCATCGACGACGTGACCTTCCTGTTCAAGAACCCCGCCTTTCAGAACCCCGGCTGGGGAACCGCTCTTCAGTTCATCCGCGAAGTCACCCATTCCTCGACCATCGAGGGCTATTACGAACCGCTCACGCTGATCTCGCTGATGCTCGACGTGCTCGACGGCGGGCGCTGGCACCAGCTTTACCCTTTTCACCGCACCAGCCTGCTGCTGCACGTGATCAACGTCATGCTGCTGGTAGTGCTGCTGTACCTGCTGTTCCGCGAGCCCATCTCCGCGGGGCTGGTGGGGCTGCTGTTCGGCCTGCATCCGCTGACCGTCGAGCCGGTGGCCTGGGTGTGGGAGCGCAAGACCCCGCTGGCCACGTGCTTCGCGCTGGCCAGCCTGATCCTCTACGTTCTGCACGCCCGTCGGCCACGGGGATGGATGCTGTTGGCGTCGGCGGTCATGCTGCTGTTGTCGCTGATGTCCAAGCCCACCGGCGTGATGCTTTCAGTGGTGATGATCCTGTTGGACGTGTGGCCTCTCCGGCGGTTCGGGCGGCGGACCCTGCTGGAGAAGGC
>JABRVU010000322.1:0-2285 GCA_039961895.1 Phycisphaerae bacterium
GGCTGGAAGCGTATGCCCCAGCTCGCCGGGCCGACCTGAATCCAGCGGGCCGCGCCTTTGACCTCGACGCCCACGTGCGGCACCAGCACCAGCGTGCAGGCGGCCAGCGAAACGATCAACAGGACCGCCGCCGGCATCCCGCCCTTGAGCGACCAGACCCAGTAGGGCACCCGCGACGTGACCAGCATGGCCACCAGCCCTCCGATGACGAAGATGAACTGCCGGGCGGTCTGCGAGCGCCAGAAATCCGAGCCGATCAGCGGCCGGTCCACCGACGCGCTGGCCGAGAAGCTCATCACCGCTCCGATGGCCAGCAGTCCGGCGGCAATGACCAGGATCGAGACCGAAAGGGCCTCGCCGGCCGGGTTATCCACCGTTCCGTCGTCGTTCATCTCCCGCCACAGCTCCATCTGTCCGGCCTGGAACACGACCTGCCTCCCGCTCGTTCATCTTAATCTGACGGTGGCCAGGGCGATTCCCGCGAAGATCGCCGCCAGCAGCCAGAACCGCGTGACCGTCTGCGTCTCCGTCCAGCCGCCCAGGTGAAAATGGTGGTGGATGGGGGCCACGCGAAAGACCCGCTTGCCGCCGCTCATCTTGAAATAACCCACCTGGATGATGACCGAAAGGGCCTCGATCACGAACACCCCGCCGACGATGAACAGCATCAGCTCCTGGCGGGTGACGATGGCCACGTAGCCGATCAGCCCGCCCAAAGGCAGCGAACCGGTGTCGCCCATGAACACCTGGGCGGGGTAGCAGTTGTACCACAGGAAGCCCAGGCACGCGCCCATCATGGCCCCGCAGAGCACGGCCAGTTCGCCGGTGGCGGGGATGTGCGGCAGCAGCAGGCTGCCGGCCCAGAACTCGTTGCCGGCCAGGAAGGCCAGGATCATGAACGCGAAGGAGCACAAGGCCATGCACCCCGAGGCCAGCCCGTCCATTCCGTCGGTGAGGTTCACCGCGTTCGAGGTGAAGGTGGTCACCAGCACGGTGATGATCCAGAAACCCAACAGCGACAACTGGATGCCGTGCTTGTAGAAGGGGACGCTCAGGATGCGGAAGGTCTCGATGGGGGCTCCGCCCAGGAACGTGGCCCGGGCGGCGAGGTTCTGTTCCCCGTGCCGGTAGATGAAAAAACCCAGCAGCACGCCCAGCCCGATCTGGAAGAGCAGCTTTTCGTAAGTCTTCAGACCGGTGCGCGTGCCGCTGCGGCTGGCGGCGGTGAGCTTGAGCCAGTCGTCCACCGCCCCCATGGCGGTCAGCCAGACCGTACAGAACAAGGCCATGCGGATGTAATAATTGCGCAGGTCGGCCAGCAGCAGCACCGAGAAGATGATGGCCAGGACGATCATCAACCCGCCCATGGTCGGCGTGTTCTTCTTGTCCTTGGTCAGCTCGTTGAGGGCCTGGTGGTCGAACTCGGCGATGTCGCCGATCTTGCGGCGCATCAGCCAGCGGATGACCCGCGGCCCCATCAGCCAAACGACCAGGAACGAGAACATGACCGCGCAGGTGCCGCGGAAGAGGGGGTCCTTGTAGGCGTAGGGACCCTCGGGGTAGTTCTGAAGCCAATCGAGGAAATGGTACAGCACGCCGGTTGACGAACCTTTCTAATGTGACAGCGCTGGTTTGCATCTGCACCGACCTGCCCTGTGCCGGTCGTGGGGTGGTTTCCAGCTTTTCACGGCCTGCGCGGGGCAGGCCGCTACGTGATAGCGCTGTCATACGAAGTCCTGAAACCCGTGTGGGACCGGCTTCCAGCCGGTCGGTTTTCAGGGTTTCAGGACGCATTCTCATGCAAACTGACCGATTTTCCGCGGCGTAGCGCGTCGCGCCGAAGAGCCGCGGGCCATCGCCCGCGGCTCATTCGGGGCCGGTTCGGTCAGCATGGGCTTCTACCTGTGCGTCCTGGCGTCCTTGCGGAACCGGCTTCCGCCCGGTCGGGCCTGGGGGCGCTGTGCCGCCCGCTTGGCCTTGGCCGGACGGGGTCGAGCGGGTACGGGCGTTCTCCGCAACGCCTCCACCAGTTTCTCCAGCCCCAGGGCCCGCGACGCCTTCACCAGTACGGTATCTCCGGGTTTGAGCAGGCCGCGCACCCGCCGCCTGGCCGCCGCGGTGGAGGCGCAGGAATGAGTGGCGGTCCGTCCGCCACTGGCCTCGGAGATGGTCCTGGCCATCAGCCGGGCGAAATCGCCCACGGCGATGACCAGGTCCAGCCCGGCGCGGCCGATCCGCTCGGCCGAGCGGCGGTGCAGTTCCTCGGCCGTGGCCCCCAGCTCGCG
>JABRVU010000323.1:0-8184 GCA_039961895.1 Phycisphaerae bacterium
GGCCACGGAGACCCTGCCCCCGCCGCCGGGCCTGGAGCTTTGGTTCTCGACCGAGGTCGGGTTCGATAGCGGCACGCCGGGCGGAACCGACAAGCCGACGCTGCACGTCAGCCCCGGCGACCTGCTCTCGACCACCGGCCGGATCGTCCGCCGGAACCATGATCTGACCGGCAGGCTGGGCATCATGCCCATCGTGCCCGACCTGGGCCTTGACGCCGCCACGGTCGGGCCCAGAGGACGGGTGTGGTTCTCCTTCGAGGAGAGCACACCGCAGATATGGAGCGAGAGCCTGTCGCGATGGCTCAGGCACGGCGACCTGCTCTCCGAGGACGGGGCGGTGGTGGCCACCAACGAGCAGTTGCTGGCCCGGTTCGTGCGCATGCCGCCGGTGGACGACGCGGGGCTCGACGCCGTCGCCATCGCCCCGAATCGGGCGATCCTCTTCTCGACCGAGAAGGACTTTTTCTCCGAGCGTCTGGGAGTGAAGGTCGGTCACGGAGACCTGCTCTCCACCCGCGGGCGCATCGTCGCCCGCAACGCCCGGTTGATGGCCCATTTCCATCCCATCCAGATCGCGACCAACGCGGTGATCACCGACTACGGGCTGGACGCAGTCGTGTTGCGCGGCAACGCGGAAATCTGGTTTTCGACCGAGATCGGCTTTCTTGACGCCCACCTCGGCTGGATCGGTGACGGAGACCTGCTCTCCACCACGGGCCGGGTCGTGGCCAGGAACCTGAAGCTGCTCTCGGCCTTCGCGCCGATCCAGGACCTGGGCGACTTCGGGCTGGATGCCTGCCTGGTGGGGCGGGCGGCGGCGCCCGGCGACTTCGACCTGGACGGCGACGTGGACCGCGACGACGTGTCCCGCATGGACGCCGACCGCAGCGGGCCGGCCATGAACGCGGTCGGCGGCGACGACTGCGACCTCGACGACGACGGCGACGTGGACCAGGCCGACTTCGGTCTCCTCCAGCGCTGCCTGAGCGGGTCGAGCGTGCCCGCCGACCCCGATTGCGCGGAGTAAGCGGGCGTCTCCGAACCTTCGCGGCCGCATATCCCCCGAGAGCCTTACCCGGACGGATGCGAAACGTTCCGGCAGGATCCGCGGCGCGAACGTGAGGAACCGGAAAACGCCGGGAAGAAGCCGCTTCTCCCTCACCGTCGCGGATCGGGCAGGCGGCAGTCGTGTACTCCGGCCTGGGCGGGGCACACGAAGAAGCGGCGGCTGACGGAGAATCTGTTTTTCGGGCCGGTGGGCCCTGGCTCAGAGAGTCGCCGCACCGCGCCGCCTGGATCGCCATTTCGGATACAGCCACAGGAACAGGCCGCTGACCACGAACAGAACCAGACCGGCCCCGAGCGCGTCGTAGGCTACCCAGAGCTTCTTGCCGAAGAACGCGCCGGTGTGCAGATCATTGAGCAGCTTATCCAGGGTTACCCCGCCGGCCTCTTTCGAGCCGGGCGAAACACGCAGAGTGCGCTCCGAGCCGTCGGCCTCGAGTACCGTGACGCGCCCCTCCTCATCGCCGAGGATGATCCGACGCTCGATGAGCGCGAGAGATTTGAACGACTCCTTCGGCGGGGGAAGGGCCGTCATCGCCTGTCCGGCCAATTCCACCCTGCCGGCGGGGCCGGAGTCGTCCCGGCGCGGCTGGATCAACCGCCATTCGCCCGCCGGGTCGCTCCGGTAGGCCACGCCTGATTTCATCAGGACGGCCGCCGCGCCGGTGTCGGACACGGCCAGGCTCTCGATCGGCGGAGCGCGATCGGGTTGCCCGGCCGCCGGTACGGTCTCGCCGATCGGCAACCGAACCCGCGTCCACGACCAGCCCGCATCCAAGCTCTGCCACAGGGCGTCCTCGCCCCGTCCCTGGTGTCGCTTGGTGATCGCCAGCAGGCACCAGCGCCCGTCGCCGGCGGGGGTGCGGCGGATCGTCTTGACGTACTGTCCCGACATGGCCCGCCTCGACCAGCCCGCCGCGCCGTTGCCGCCGGCATAGATGCCGTCGGCCGTCCCGACCAGGACCGTTTCGCCGTGCTCGTCCGCCAGGACGGTCAGGCCGTGGGCGTGCAGGTCGCCGGTTTCCGCTTCCAGGGGCCTCGCCGGACTCTGCCAGCTCAGGCCCCCGTCGTCGCTGAAGCGCGCGCCCGTCCGGTGGAGCGTCAACCACAACCGCCCGGAAGGAGCGACGGCCACGTCGTAGGGTTCGTCCGCGGTCAACACCCGGCGGGCCTCCTGCCGGTCGGCGTCATAACGATAGAGGGCCGTCCGCGTGCCCAGCAACAACCGGCCGGGCCCCAGGTGATGCAGCCACTGCACCGGTTCTCCGATCTGAACCGGCGCGGAGGCACACCCGCCGTCGGACAGGACCCATACCCCCTGACCGGTGCCCGCCCATATCTCGCCGTTGGCATTGGGCGCGAGGGCGGCCACCGCCGTCCGCCGGGCCTTCATGTCCCCCGCGTAAAACCGCGGGAGAAAGCGACCGGAAATCATGACCCGCCTGGCCCAGGGCAGGTCGTCCTTGTGAACCAGGTAGACGCCGGTCAACGCCACCACCAGCAAGGCCAGGCTCAACGTCACGCCGGAATACAGGTGGACGTTGCGCACGATCTTCATCCAGTTGGTTCTCTTCTTGTCGCCGGATGCGGGCACGTTCGATCCTCCAGGTCGTCCTGCGTCGTTGCCCCGGGGGCGAATGGGCCGGGCGTGGGGCCGTGACGCGAATGATCCGCTCCGGCCGGGCCGCACGGCGCCCCGCTCCTTCAATCGCCCTGCTTGGGGGCCTCGCCGCGCATCTTCTTCCATTCATTCTCGGTGCGCACGCGGGCCACCTGTCCGGCGGCCATCAGCACGTTGGCCGAATCAGGATGGAACTTCTTGAGCACCAGTCCCTCTTTCTTCTTCTCCTTTCCTTCCTCCCAGGGGAACACGTAGTCGCGCATCATCTGCACCTGGAAGCCGGTCTGTCGCCGGCGTTTGGCCGCGTCGGCCTCGTCCTTGGGCGGCTTTTCCTCTTTTCCGCGCGTGACCATGTCCCAGCGCCGCAGCAGCGGTTGGCCGCCCAGGTTCTTCTCGTGCAGGGTCGAGAACGAACGCCCCTCGTACTTGTAACTCGTTCCGAAGACGCGCCGCGACCACAGGGGAGCCGGATCAAGCCGGTCGCCCTGGTCCTCGGGGCACTTGAAGAAGTCGCGGTCCTTGCCGGCATAAGGCAGGAGGATGTCGGTGGAGTTGTACTGGGCCAGCTCGGGGTCCTCGAACTTGACCTCCCAGGGCATGACGCCCTTGTGGGCTTCGGCGTAGTAATAGATCACCGCGTAGAACTGTTTGAGGCGCGAGGCGCACACGGTCAGCTTGGCCTGGCTCCGGGCCCTGGACAAGGACGGCAGAAGGATGCTGACCAGCAGGGCGATGATCGCCGTCACGACCAGCACCTCGATGAGGGTGAAGCCGCGGCTGAGGCGTCGTCGATTCGTCCGGTTCCGTGATACACGCAACATGTTTTGACTCCCCAAAGCGGGGTTCCGGGCTCTGATCTGCCTGGTCCGGGCATCCGGCCCGGACCTCCCGCCCCGTCTGCCGGGGGGAAGCCTTGGGAACCCGCGATGAATATGAGACTGAGTCTCAATATACATAAAATACCTAGTTGAGACTGGATTGCAACTAGAAAATCGAGAAAAAGTAGCTTCCGAAAAGGATTGGGGGCACCCCGACGACTTGTCGCCTAAGTTCGCCGGATGGCGAATTAACGTAAGATTCTTTTTAACAATAGGTTGTTATGCTGAAGCAACTGCTTGGACTGCGGGTGATCACCTGGCCGGGGTTGCCTGAGCCTGCTGGAGAGTGACGAGGGAACCCATCGCCGGGTGCGGCGTGATCTGATAATCTGACCACGGTTTGCCGGTACAGGTGGACACGGAAAGCCCGTTCATTCGCGCCCGCTCAAGCATCGCCTCGCGCGCGCGACCGGATACGATGACCGGGGTTTGATTCGTCGGGGCCCGCGCCGCGGGAGTGATGAGGTGATCTGATGCCTGATAACGATGGCGGCGTTCCCAATCACCAGGTCAAGCGTGCTTCGCCGGAAGAGGCCTGGCGGCTGTTCCGCATCATGGCCGAGTTCGTGGACGGCTTCGACACCATGAGCCGGGTCAGCGCGGCGGTGTCGATCTTCGGCTCGGCCCGGACGCCGCGCGATCATCCGCGCTATCTTCAGGCCATGCAACTGGCCGCCAGGCTGGTCCGCGAGGGCTTCACCATCGTGACCGGCGGCGGCCCCGGCATCATGGAGGCCGCCAACCGCGGGGCCTTCGAGGCCGGCGGGACCAGCGTCGGGCTCAACATCGTCCTGCCCAGGGAGCAGCGCCCCAACGCCTACCAGAACGTCCGGCTCGACTTCGATTACTTCTTCGCCCGCAAGGTCATGTTCGTCCGTTACGCCGTCGCGGTGGTCTGCTTTCCCGGCGGCTTCGGGACGCTGGATGAGATGTTCGAGACGCTGGTCCTCATCCAGACCCATCGCACCAAGCAGTCGCCGGTCATCCTCATCGGCCGGGACTTCTGGTTCCCCCTGGTCGAGTGGGTCCGCACAACCCTGCTGGAGGAACACGGGGCCATCAACCCCGAGGACTTCGACCTGTTCTTCCTGACCGACGACATCGAGGAGGCCGCGGCCCGGATCATCCGCAACTACCGCGAAGAGGGAGTCATCTGGCAGCCGCCCAGGCGGGTCATCCACCCGGACTCGGCGGACGAAGGCGGGTAGGCTCCAGTGCCGGCGGCTGCGGCGCGTCTTCGCGTTCGTCCCAAAACCCTGAAAACCAACCGGCTGGAAGCCGGCCCCGGAGGGGTTGAGCAGCTTAGATTCTTATGCGCGCAAGAAGCGGGCACGCTTTGGTTGCGGCCAAAGGCCGCCTTGGAATGGACACTTGACGGGTCAGGAGAGGCAGATGACCTCGCTGACTTCGGGGACGCGCTGGCGGAGGTTGCGTTCGATGCCCAGGCGCAGCGTCTGGGGGGCCGAGGGGCAGTCGATGCAGGCCCCGTGCAGCCGAAGCTGGACCACCCCCTGGGCGTTCACGTCGATCAGCTCGACGTCGCCGCCGTCGCCCTGTATGGCCGGGCGGACCGAATCGAGGAACTGCTTGACGCGCTCGCGGATCGAGGGGTTCTCGGATGAAGTCGATTCAGGCATCGCGGCACCCGATGGAAGCAGACGAACCTACCTGCATGCAGTATATCGTGCCGGTGCTCGCGGAACAAGAGGCCGCCGCTGAACCGGCGCGACGGGCGCGACGGCGCGACGGAGATCGTGCGGTCGGAACGGGCGCCGGGCGCGGCCCGGCGCGGGTTACGCCACCGCCGGCTCGCGCTCGGCCGCGCCGTCGAATTTGACGCTGACCCGCTTGCTGACGCCGGCCTCCTGCATGGTCACGCCGTAGAGCACGTCGGCGATGGTCATGGTCCGCTTCGAGTGGGTGATGATGAGGAACTGGGACTGGTCCAGGAACTCGAGCACGATGCGGTTGAAGCGTTCGTTGTTGGCTTCGTCCAGGGCCGCGTCCACCTCGTCCATCACCGCGAAGGGCGACGGACGGCTGCGGAAGATGGCCAGCAGCAGGGCGATGGCGGTCATGGTCTTCTCCCCGCCGGACATCAGCGTGATGCTCTGGAGTTCCTTGCCGGGCGGCCGGGCCTGGATCTCGATGCCGGCCTCGAGCACGTCCAGGGCCTGGCCCTCCGGCGGGAGCTCCATCAGGACGTCGGCCTTGCCGCCGCCGAACAGCTTGCGGAACAGCTCCTGGAAGTTGGCCCGCACCGTCTCGAAGGTCTCGCTGAAACGCTGGCGGCACTCCTGGTTGAGCTGGTCGATCAGCTCCCCGAGCTGCCGGCGCGAGGAGCGCAGGTCGTCGCGCTGGGCGACCAGGAACTCGGAGCGCTTCTCGAGTTCCTCCTGCTCGGCGATGGCGTCGAGGTTGACGTTGCCCAGCCGGCGGATCTTCTCCCGCAGCTCCTCGATCTGGGCCTCCAGCGCGGCCCAATCCTGCTCCTCGTGGCTGTAGGTGGCGTACACGTCGGCCAGGTGGATGCCCAGCTCCTCGCGGACGCGGGCGACCAGCTCCTCGGTGTGGATGCGGGTGCTCTGCGATTCCATCTGGCGGGCGTGAAGCTGTTCCTCGACGCCGGCCAGGGCGCCGCGGTCGGCTTTGACGCGGGCGGCGGTCTGTTCCAGCTCGTAGCGCATCAGCTCGCGCCGATGCTGGTACGCGAGGATGTCCCGGTCCAGCCGCTCCTTGTCGGCGTAGCGTTCGGCCAGGCGGCTCTCGGCGGTGAGGATGGTCCGTTCGGCCTGCCGGATGCGGGCCGCGGCGTCGTCGGCCTCCAGGGCCGAGCCGCGCAGGGCGTCGTCGCTGGCCTGCTGCGATTCGCGCAGCCCGCGGAGCTGGTCGGCCAACATGCCCCGGCGCCCGGCGAGCTGCCCGACCGCGACCTTGGCCTCGGTGATCCGCTCGTTGAGCTGGGCCCGCCGCTGGTTCGCCGCCGTGGCCTGCTCGTCCAGCTCGCGGATGCGGACCTCGCGAGCGGTTCGTTCCTGTTCCAGGGCGGCGGCGGCCTGGGCGAGGCGGGCGCTGCGTTCCGCCGCGTCGGCAAGCTGGACCTCGATGGACTGCAACTCGGCGGCCACGATGGGCTGTTCGTCGCTCAGCCGCCCGATCTGAGCGGCGTTGGCCCGGTCGGCGGCGTTGTTCTCCGCCTCCTGGTTGCGGGCCTCGTAGATCGCGTCGCGCAGCCGCTGCTGCTCGGCTTCGAGTTCGGCCATGTCCGCCGAGGTCCGCTCCAACCGTTCGGTCATCACCCCGATGCGTTCGTCCACCTCGCGGAGTTGGGCGTCGATCTCGCGCAGTTCGCTCTTGCGCGAGATCAGGCCGGTGCGCGTGCCGGCCGGGCCGAGCTGGCAGAGGCCATTGGGATCGAGCATCTGGCCGGCCAGGGTCACGTAGCGATAGTGGGGCGGGTTCTGCCCGGCCAGGAGCCGGGCGTCGTCCAGCGACCGCACCACGATGGTGTGGCCGAGCAGGTGCCGCACCAGGTGCTCGGCCTCGGGCGGATACTTCACCAGGTTCATCGCATAGGCCACGAAACCCTGCTGCCCGGTGAAGTCGCGGCCATCGATGAACGGCGGGAGCCGGTCCAGGCAGACGGCCTGCACCCGGCCCGGGAAGTCGGCCAGCAGTTCCGCGTCGCGGAAGAAGGCCTCGCTGTCGGTGACCGCCAGGTACTGATCGAACTCGCCCAGGGCGGTCTCGATCAGCACGGCGTGGGCGACGTCGACGGCCACCAGGTCGGCGACCATTCCGCGGACGTAGCGGAAGGTCTGGCCGGTCGGGTCCTGCTCCTGGCGATGGAGCAGCTCGCGCACGCCGGCGTCCACGCCTTCGCGCTTGCGGTCCAGGTCCATCAGCAGGTTGCGTCGGCTGGTCAGGCCGCTGCGATGCTCCTTGGCGGCGGCGAGTTGGCCGGTGAGCTCGGCGCGGGCCGCGTCCAGGCGGGCGGCGTGCTGTCTCTTCTCCTCGAGCTGCCGTTGGTGAAGCTGGATGTGGCCGGCCAGTTGGGCGGCCCGGTCGGCGATCCGGGCCCGGGCGGCCTGAAGGGCCTCGAGCTCGACGCGGATCTGCTGCTGGCGGTCGGTGCGGTGGGTCCGTTCAGCCTCCAGCCGTTGCCGGCGCCCGTCCAGCGCGACCCTCTCGTTGTTGAGGGCCGCGCCGCGGCGGACCAGCTCGATGACGGCGGCCTTCTCATCCTCGGCGGCGGCGCGAAGGGCGGCCAGCTCCTTCGATAGGTCGCGGTCCTCGACGGTCAGGGCATCCACCGCAGCATGGGCCGCTTGCAGCTGGCCCTCGATGGCCCGCAGAGCGGCCTCCTCCTCCTCGATCTGCCGGCGCAGCCGGGCGGCGCGCTGGCGTTCGGCGGCCAGACGCTGCTGGGCCCGGGCCCGGGCGGCGGCCAGCTCCTCCATCCGCTGCCGCGAGCCCTCGATCCGCTCGCGGTTGGCGGTCATCTCCGCGGTGTTGGCCAACTGCCGCTGCTCGATCTGCCGGAGCTCGGCCTCCAGCTTGAGCAGGTCGGCGTCCAGCAGGGCCGAGCGGGCCTCGGCGGCGCTGATCGCGGTGCGAACG
>JABRVU010000324.1:0-3616 GCA_039961895.1 Phycisphaerae bacterium
TTGCTTACCCGCACGTCGTCGGGCGGGTCCACCAGCCCCCGCCCCAGGAAGTGGGCCCACACCCGATCGACGAACGCGGCCGCGAAATAGGGGTTGTCCCTGGCGGTCAGCCAGTCGGCCAGCACCTTCCGCCGGTCGGCGCCGGGCGGAATGCTCGGGGCCGGCCCGCCCAGGAACTTCGGGGCCATGTTCCGGCCGGTCCGCAGGTGCTGAACCTCGCCCGAACCGCTGTTGAACACGATCTGCTCGCGGATGTCTTCGCCCTGCTTGCGGCCCACCTGCGGGAAGAACGCGGCGAAACTGTAGTAGTCGTCCTGCGTCCAGCGCTCGAAGGGGTGGTTGTGGCACTGGGCGCACTGGATGCGGATGCCGCAGAACACCTGGGCGACGTTCTCGGCCATGTTCGTCGGGCTGGTCTCGACCATGTAGAAGTTCGACGCCGGATTGCTGAAGTTGCCGCCCTCGGCCCCCAGCAGTTCGCGCACCATCTGGTCCAGCGGCTTGTTGGCCAGGATCGCGTTGCGCAGCCAGGTGTTGTAGAGGTACATGGCCTTGAAGCTGATGCGGTTCGAGCCCGACTCGATGCGCAGCATCTCCGCCCACTTCATGGCCCACAGCTCGGGGAACTCCGGGCGGGCCAGCAGGGCGTCGATCAGCCGGGCCCGCTTGTCCGGGGTCTTGTCGTCCATGAAGCGCCGGTAGTCCTCGACCGTCGGAAGCTGGCCGATCACGTCCAGGAACGCGCGGCGCAGGAACGTCGCGTCGTCGCAGACCGGCGAGGGGTTGGTCTGGAGCTTGCGCAGCTTGGCGTTGACGGCCTCGTCGATGTAGTTGGCCGGCGGGGCGTCGTCCCGCCACTCGAAGGGCTCGTCGTCGGCCAGGACGATCATCTGGGCGACCACCGCGAAGGTGCCGAAGCGGGCCATGACGAAGGCCTCGCCCTTCAGGCCGGAAGTCACCAGGCCCTGGTCATCGACGGCGGCGGTGGTGGGGTCGGTCGCGTTCCACACCGCCAGGGAGGTCACGTCGCGGTCGCTGCCGTCGGCGTAGGTGGCCCTGACCAGAAGCTGCTGGCGCCGGTCGCGCCCGCGGATCACGCACTCCGTGGGCATGATCTCGACGCCGGTCAGGGCGGGCAGATCAGGCGGGTCGTCGGGCGTGCGGGCCTGCAACCATTTGAGCAGGATGCCGGTCAGCTCGGTATCGGGCTTGAGCCGCTGGCCGCCGGCGTGGTCCACCTCGGCCAGGGGTTTTCTGAGCATCAGGCTCTGGCGCGGGTCGGCCGGATCAGTCCGCCGCACGGACAGGTCGCGGGTCAGGCTCACGTAGTCCCTGGCCGGCTCGAACCCGAACAGCGACAGGCGGAAGCCGTTCTTGCCCTCCTGGCTGCCGTGGCAGGCCCCGCTGTTGCAGCCGGCTTTCATGAACACCGGCTCGACGTCGTTGCGGAAGCTGACCGGGCGAACCACTTCGACCATGCGGACGACGGCTTTGACGGCGGCGCTGCGGCCTTCGGCGGTCACGGTCAGGGTCGTCGAGCCGTTGGCCAGCGGGCGGAGCCGGCCGGAGTCCAGGCCGACGATCTTTTCGGGCTCGAACGTCACCTTGGCGACGGCGGTCAGGTCGCGCGTCTCGCCGTTGTCATAGCGGCCCACCACCACGAATCGCTGCACGTCGTTCTGGTGATCGAGCTGGATCGACGGGGGATAGAGGTTCAGCTCGACCAGGTTCGGTCCGGATGGACGGGTGGCGGCCGGGCGCGTGTCCGGCGTCGGCTGGACCGGCGGGGCCGCAGCGCTTGCCGTGGCCGGCGCCGAGGCCGGCCGGGTCGCGGGCCCCTCCGCCGAGTGAACGGGGGCGACGGCGACGCACAGCCAGGTCAGCAGCAACCACGCATCACGCACCACGGATCGCGCCTCGTAAGCATGCATCCGACAACACCGAAAGCCGACCGGCTGGAAGCCGGTCCCACACCCGTCTGAGGAAACTACTCCAATCGTCTGGCGGGTTCTTCTGCCCGTTGCTTGAGTACCGCGCGGGCCCTGAACCGCCCGGACACAGCACCGCGCGGGCTGAAGTCCGCGCCTGTTTGTGCTGAACCCTGGCCGCTGAACCCTCCTTACTTCTGCTTTTCCCGCTCGGCCTTCCGCTTCTCGGCGGCGGCCAGCCGTTCGGCCTTCTTGCGGGCTTTTTCTTCCTCGGCCTTCTTCCTGGCCTCGGCGCGCCTGGCCTCTTCCTGCGGGTCTTTGGGCGGCAACGGGGCGTCGAGCGTCAGTTCGCCGGCCGGGGACTGATGCACGATCGGCTGGCCGTTCCGGGTAACGACCGCGCGCACGAACACGCCGCCGTGCCGCCCGGCCGGCGCCGACGCCGGGACTTCCAACCGGTAACGCACCTCGGGCGTATCCGGGCCGACGGCCGCCTGCGTCGTGGCCACCTTGTTGGGCAGCCCCACCAGCTCGGCGCGGGCCTGGCCCTCGAACGCCGTCTTATGCGACACCTTCACCACCATATCGACCGGTTTGCCCAGCTCCGTGCGGGCCTTTTCGACGGTGAAGTCCAGGAAGGGGTCGGCCACCTCCAGGGTCGCAAGCTGCGAGGCCACCTCGAACGGCCCGCCGAGGTCGGCCGTCGCCACCGCCGAGATCTTCCACTTGCCCACGCGGGCGCCGTCGCCGGCGTCCAGGTGGATCATGCCCTCGGTCTTGTCGCCGGCGATTCTCACCGAGCCCGCCCCCACGCCTGGCGGGGACCACAACAGGCGGACCTCGACCTCGCCCTTGAAATCTCCGCCGCGGGTCAGCCTGACGGGCAGCTCCATCATACCGCGCCGGACGATGGGCACCTTCGGCTCGACGATCTCGATCTTGAACGGTACCGGTTCGGTGACGGCCAGGGCCAGCCGGTCGAACGTGGTGGTATACAGCGGCGTGTTCTGGAACTTGACCAGGTCGGTGGTCTGACGGAGCCGGCCCTCGATCCTGGCGTTGGGGTCGGCGTGGCGGGCGACCAGATCGACCAAAGCCCCGGCCGGTTTGGCGTCGGCCGACGCCTCGAAGACCACCGGCATCTGGTTGACGGCCTCATGCATGGTGTCGGCGTGGACCTGAACGCCGGGGGGCAGTCCGGCCGGCGCGAGCACCAGCGGCCCGCCGAAATCCGCCCGTGAGGCCGTCAACAACACCGCCGCCCGGTTGCCCGACGGCACGGCCACCGCCGCTCGTTCGGGCAGAACGCTCAACGTCAGCCGGGCCGCGACCGGGGCCAGCTCCAGGTAATAGGTGAACTCCGGCCCCGACTTGAACAGCAGATCGCGCACCTCGAGCACGTACCTGCCGTCGTCGGGGCAGGTGAACCGGCAGACGCTGTCGGGGCCGGCCGAGTCATCGGCGCCGGTGACGCCGGGCCCCTTGTGCCTGCGCACGTTGAGCACGGAATCGAGCGGACTGCGCAGCCGCCGGGCGTACACCGCGGCCTCGAAGACCTGCCCCTTTTTGGCCTCGAACACGAAGCAATCCACGTCGCGCTCGCCGGAGATGACCCCCGACGCCCCGCCGGGGGCGGGCATGGCGGTGGCATGATCGTCGTCGTTGTTCGGCTCGGCCTCGATCACGGC
>JABRVU010000325.1:0-2665 GCA_039961895.1 Phycisphaerae bacterium
GCACCGCGTCGGCAGGGCTGATGGCGGCGGGCATGTTGGGTCGGGTTTCCATCGCGGCCCCGGCGGGGGGCGCGTCGCCGTTCTCATTCGGCAAGACCCGCGTGCTGCGCGTCTTCATCGGACGGCATCCCGGCTGGCCGCGGCCGGACCTGGACGTCAGGGCCGAGGCCGAGCGGCTCAAGAAGGCCCTCGACGCCGTCCCCGGCCAGGAGGACGTCGAGTACCTCGGCAACGTCTTCGTGAACGATCCCAAGGCCCTGGCCGCCCTGATGGATCAGCACAAGGACACGGCCGGTATCCTGGCCGTCCAGGTGTGTCTGGGCACCAGCGACTTCCTCAACGCCATGGCCGACTCAGGCCGCCCGACCGCCGTCTACGCCACCCCCTACAGCGGGCACGAATGGTCGATCGTCCCGGACATGCAGCGCAACGGCAAGAAGATCGACGTCATCCCCACCAGCCGCTTCGAGGACGTGCTGGATGCCGTGCGCGTCTTCCGGGCCATCAGCCGGCTCAAGGATACCAAGGTGCTCTTCGTCGGCGGGCCGAACTGGAAGCCCGGCCCCGAATACGTGGCCTCGATCCAGAAGAAGTTCGGCACCACCGTCATCCCTTACGAGCACACCAGGCTGGTCGAGGCCTATGACTCGATCAGCTCCCAGGCCGTCGAGGCCGACGCCGACAAATGGATCAGGAACGCCCAGCGCGTGCGCGAGCCGAAGCGCGATGAGATCCTCAAATCAGCCCGCTTCTGCCTGGCACTTCAGAAGGTGCTGGCCGACGAGAAGGCCTTCGCCATCACCATCAACTGCCTGGGGCTCTTCGGTCGGGGGCTGCCGGCTTATCCGTGCTTCGGGTTCTCGCGGCTCAACGACCTGGGGCTGGTCGGGGTGTGCGAGGGCGACCTGCCCTCGACCATGACCCAGGTGATCTTCCAGCACATGGAAGGGGTTCCGGGCTTCGTGACCGACCCGGTCTTCGACACGGCCAACAACGCCCTGATCCACGCGCACTGCGTATCGGCCACCAAGATGGACGGACCGGGCGGCGAGGCGGCGCCGTACGAGATCCGCACCCACCTGGAGGACCACGCCGGAGCGGTCTTGCAGGTCAAGATGCGCGTCGGGCAGGAGGTGACCATGGCCAAGCTGGTCGGCGGGTTGCCCAAGGGGCTCAAGGCCCCCGGGCTGGCGGCCAGCCCGTCCGAAAGCTGGGGCACCAACATCATGCTCCTGTCCACCGGCAAGATCGTGGACGTCCCCGACGTGGACAGCGGCTGTCGGACCAAGATCACCGTCCGCGTGGCCGATGCCCGCAGGATGCTCGAAAACTGGTCCAACGGCCTGCACCGCGTGATCTTCTACGGCAACCACGTGCAGGACGTGCGGCGTTTCGCCCGCTTCACCGGGCTGGACGTGTTCGAGGAGTGCTGAGCCGGTCGCCTCAAGCCACCACGTTGAGGCCGGCGGCGGCGGGGTCCGCCGACGGGGCCTGCTGCTGGGTGGCCGCGGCGCCGCTGTAGACGCCCAGTGCCACCTGCGTGGAGGCGGCCGCCATCTGCGTGGATTCGATGCTCAGCGACGCGGAGCTGTACATGAACGTCGCGCCGCCGGAGCCCTGCTGCTGTTGGGCCAGCGTCGCAATCAGGGCCAGCAGGTCCTTCTTCTCGTCCTGGTCGTCGGACTTCATGTATTCGAGGATCAGCAGGAGCAGGATGGCCCCGACCAGTTCCTGGTTGCTCATGGCCGGCCCGTAGGTGGCGATGAAGGACTCCACGCCGGCGGTCAGGGTGGTGGAGGAGACGGCGGTCGTCGATTGGCTGATGACCGCTTCGGCGGCGGCCAGACCCCCGGCCGACCCGCCGGGTGCCGCGGCTGCCGCCGGCGAGGTCCCATAAGCGGGCGGCGCCATCCCGCCGCCCGACACGCCGCCAATCGCCGCGATCCCGTCCATCGGCCTTCCTCCCGCTCGAAGGATTCGATGCGCCCGCCGGTTTCTCCCGCTCCGAACGGCGCGTGCCGCTGGTGTCGCCGCCGGGCCGTGCACCTCGTCCCGTTCCGTGACAGCCGGTGTGCCAGAGAGAGGCCGGCGCCTCTCGGTGAAACGGCCTCCCGCCAACATGAGGCCATTGCGGAGGTTTCAGCGCGGTGGGAAAGCCTTGACGGCTGTAACGAATATGCGGACACGTTGACCCGCAGAATATGAGCCGCCCTACAGAACGCGCAACTACTTATGCCAAAAGGAATTGTCATGACCGTCGGCCGCCACGTCCGCGGCGCTCGCTGCCGGAATCCCATGCCCGGATGACGTCCCTGAACCGACCTTCGCCGCCGGAACCGACCGACGGCTGCGCCTGTTCTCAGGACATGCGGGTGGCTCTCCGTACATCAGAAAAAATCCTGTTCCGGGGCGGATTTCATCGCGCCGGCGGGAATAGACTCTGGGGTCGGGCAGCAGTTTTCAGGGGGGAGGGCCTTATGTCACGGATCGTGGACGTGAATTTCATCGCGGGTCAGATCATCGAGGCGGCCAGGGGCTCCAAGCGCGTCACGCGCGAGGTGCTCATCGAGTTGTACCGGCGGCTCACTTTCGGCCTGGCCGAGTATGAACGCGAGCAGGTCGCCTGGCTGGTCAATTTCCGTCTGGCCGAGGCGGTGTTGTAGAG
>JABRVU010000326.1:0-21313 GCA_039961895.1 Phycisphaerae bacterium
GCCCACGCCTTCACCCAGGCCAACTCGATCCACGACGTGAACGCCCACGGGCACGCCCAGATTTTCGGCTGGGTCGGGCTGTTCATCATGGGCTTCGCGTACCAGGCCTTTCCCCGAGTGTGGCACACGCGCCTGGCGGCCCCGCGGCTGGCGGTGGCCGCGTTTCTGCTGATGCTCGTCGGCCTGACGATCGCCACCATCAGCATGACGCTGACCGAGGCCTGGGCGGCCGCCGTGCCCGCCGCCCTCCTCGGCGGTGGGCTTGAAACCCTGGCCATTCTCATCTTCGCGGGCCAGATCGTCGCCACCTTCCGTGCGAGCGGCGCCAAGCTCGAACCCTACGTCGGCTTCGTGCTGGCCGCCCTGTTCTGGTTCGTGGCCATGAGCGTGTTCAACGTCTGGCACACCTACAAGACCATGACCAGCACCGGCGAATCGCTGCTCTGGTACGTAGCCACCTACCAGGCGCCGCTGCGCGACGTGCAGATTCACGGGCTGGCCCTGTTCATGATCCTGGGCGTGTGCCAGCGGATGCTGCCGGGGCTGTTCAACGTGCCGCGGGGCTCTGACCGGCGGGCCTGGCAGGCGCTGGGCGTGCTGATCGCCGCCGTCGCCGGCGAGAGCATCCTGTTCGTGGCCTACCGCTGGACCGGCAACCACGCCCTGGCCGCCCTGCTGATGCTGCCGTGGCTGATGCTGGCCGCAGGCGTGGCCATGGTGGCCTGGCCGTGGAAGCTCTGGCGGCCGTTCCCCGAATCCGACCGCAGCGCCAAGTTCGTGCGCGCCGGGTATGCCTGGCTGGCGGTCTCGCTGGTCATGCTCCTGCTGCTGCCGGCGTATCAGTACGCCAGCGGCATCGCGTTCAGCCACGCCTATTACGGGGCCATCCGCCACGCGATCACCGTGGGCTTCATTTCGCTGATGATCATGGGCTTCGCGGCCAAGGTGGTGCCGACGCTCAACGGGGTGGACACGCGGCGGCTGACGGCGCTGTGGGGCCCCTTCATCCTGGTGAACATCGGATGCCTGCTGCGGGTGTCGGTGCAGACCCTGACCGACTGGCACACGGGCTTCTACGGCATCATCGGCGTGAGCGGGACGCTCGAGGTGGCCGGCCTGGCCTGGTGGGGGGCGGGGCTGGCCCGGATCATGCTCGCCGGGCGGCGCGAATCCGACGAGCTGGTGCAACTGAACACGCCGCGCCCCGCGCGGATCGAACCGCAGCACCGCGTGGCCCAGGTGTTGGAGTGGTTTCCACAGACCGAGCCGGTGTTCGTGGAGGCCGGTTTCGCGGCCGTCCGCAACCCGCTGCTCCGCCGGACGCTGGCCCGGACGGTCAGTCTGGCCCAGGCCTGCCGGATGCACGGCGTGAACGTCGACGCGCTGGTCGCGCGGTTGAACGACGCGGCCATGGGCTCGACCGGCTGACAACGGCCATCAGTCGTTGTACACGCCGTAGTAGGATGGATCGAAGCTCGGATCGGGATCGAAATACCAGATCGACGGATCGAAGAAGGTCGGGTAGGCCCCGGCCCCGACGAGCGGATCGCCCATCGGCGCCCAGCCCGTGGGATACCCGCCGGAGTTGCCATGGCTCCCCGATCCGTAGCCGCCGTAGCCGCCGCCGTAACCCCCGGAGCCGGTCAGCCCGTCATAGTCGCCGGCCAGACCGGCCAGACCGCCCGTGGCGTCGCAGGATTGCCCCATCGACAGAGGGAGCATCGCCAGCGGAAACGCCGCCCACAGCCACTTGTGCCGTTTCATGTCCGTTCTCCTGAAGAGTGGCACGTTCCAGCCGGTTGTGCGAGCTCGACTCACGCATGAGACGCCGCGCCTCATGCCCGCCCGGGTGCCGCCACGTCCTCGGCGTCAGGGGCGGGTGCCACCGCGGCCGGAAAGTGCCCGTCGAGGTGTATACGTCATGGCGGAGCCGGATCTGTCTGCTAGGTGGGCATGAAAAAAGGCCCAGCCATCCCTTCTTGGCCGGGCCCCTGGTACTTCCGGCTTTTTCAGCAGGAAGTGGGCGCTTCCCCGTGATAACGAGAGTCCGTCCGCCGGCTATTGGGCCGCTTCGGCCGGCGGCGGACGGTAATTGATGACGCTCCGGCTCCGCCAGGCCCGCCCGTCAAAGGTGGTCGCCGACGAGGTCGATTGCAGGAAATCGATCTTCATGGCCACTGGCGCGAGCTTGCCGAGGATGCCGATGAGCCCCTTGACCGGGCGGGAGTCCGGCTCGTCGGGGATCATGGCCGAGAACATGCTCATCATGCCCAGCACCTGGGCGACGCTCTTACCCACGCCGGAGAGGTCCTGGAAGCTGGCCGAAGCGACCGGGCCGGCGGGCACGACGCCCTCGCGCTGAACGCGCTCATTGCGGGCCACGCTGGGCCGCTCGCCGCGAGAAGTGGCCAGACAGGCCGCGATCGCCTCCGATGAGGTTCCAATGATGAGGTAGCCTTCGGCCACGCCGTAGACCGGCCGAAGGAACATCGCCACCAGCGGGTGGGTCACGCTGCGGAAGTCTTCAGTCCCCTCGATGGCGGCCGGCTGGCTGGCCAGCGGCTGCTTGATGCTGTTCATGAAGGCCGAGAGCTTGTCCATGCCCGCCTTGACCTTCTCCCGGGCCAGCTTGTCGTCGCGGACCTTGATGAACAGCACCGAATCGCCGGTTCCGAACGGCGTGGAAGCCACGGCCGGCAGACTCACCGAGATCATCTGGCCGCCCAGCCACGCGAAGAGGTCCTGCTGCGGGTGGAAGCCGATGCTGTCCTGGGCCCGTTCCCACTCCTCCAGCAGGCCCTGCCCGTCGGGCACTTCCTTCCCGATGAAGTCGAGCACCGCCGCGTAAAGGGCGGAAAGGTCAAAGCCCGAGGCCACCGAATAACCGGTCGCCTCCTTGGGAATGAAGCGGTCGAACTTCTCGATATTGTCGGGTTTGAAGACCTTAAACAGCCGGCTCTTCTCGGCGTCGTCGGCCAGCGTCACCACCGATTCGGTGACCTGGCGGAAGCCGTCGGTCGTGCCGACCGAGGCCATGGTGTCGAAAAGGTTCAACTCGTCGATCGCCTTGCCCAGCACGCCGATCGCCTGTTTGGCGTTGGGGTCTTCGCCGGCATGTCCGCTGGCGAAGTCAAGCATCTTCCGCACGCCGCCGAAGAGGGCCCGGAAGTCCATGAACACGCGGGTGTCCTCAGGCGCCGGAAGCTTGGCGAAAGCCTGCGTGAACCGCGGCGAGCCCATCAGGCCGGGCTTGTCGGCCTCGCCGGCCAGCAGGGCGAAGGACTCCTCCAGCAGCGTGCGGTCCAGCGCGATGGCCACCACCGACTCGCGCCGGGCCACGCGGAGGTTGATGAACTCGGCCCCCTTGAAACTCAGCGCGGCGACCCTGCCGCCGTGGCTCTCGGAAGTGGCGTACGTCACTTTCTCCTCACCGACGGCCGATGCGATCTCCTTGAGCACCGCGGAGAAGGCCTCCGCGTTCTTCTCCGCCTTGCCGTCCTCGTACTTGATCAGCAAGAGGTACTCCGGCATGGGCGGGACCATCCGGCTGGCGTAGACCATCTCTTCGACGCGGGCGCCCCAATCCACGCCGTTGATCAGTTCGGCGGCCTTCTTCCAGAAGGTCTCGAAGCCCTCGCGCTTCTCCACGGGCAGGCTGGTGGCGATCAGGTCGTGCACGTCCTTGACCACACCGGTCTTATGGAACTCGGCCCAGACCTCGGCCTGATACTTCTCCAGGAACGCCAGCTCAGGGTTGTGGGCCCCGTGCGCGTAGATGTACACGTCGGCAGGCACGGCCTTGCCCAGTGTGAAGCGCTCTGTTTCCGCCGCCGCCGCCGGCCAGGACAATGCAAGCGTCGCCAACAGCCCGATCCTGCCAATCATGCGGTTCATGGGAGATCTCCTCGTTCAGTTCAGACGCTTTGGGTTCGATGCCGCAGAGTCCGACTCTTTACACTCCTTGACCGTACAACTACCGCGCGGGTTTCAGGCCGGCGATTATTATTTCGCCCGACGTTTGGAATTCCCTACAATGCGCCGCCTCTGCCACGGGTTCCCCCGGCTTTCAGGAGGTCGTTGATGAACCGGTTGCGCGTGATCGTGTTGACAGTTTCGGCGGTTGTCTGTTTGGCGGCCGGTTGCAGCCCCTATGTCGCTTCGGTTATTCAAGGCGAGCTTGAGCTGCTCGCCCAGACCGTGCCGATCGAGTCGGCGCTCGAAGACCCGGCCTTGAGCGACGAGCAGAAGGCCAGGCTGGCCTTCGTGATCGCCGCCCGCGACTACGCCGGAAAGGTTGTCGGGCTCAACGTCGCGCGCAACTACCAAACCTTTGTGAACTTAGGCAACGAACCGCTGGCCTGGAACCTGTCGGCCTCGCGCAAGGATGCCTTCGAGCCGTACTACTGGACGCTCCCCATTGCCGGGCGCATCCCCTACCTGGGTTTCTTCGAGCTGGATCAGGCCCTGGCCGAGCGCGATCGGCTTGTGGGGCTGGGTTACGACACCATGATTTACGAGCTGGACGCCTACAGCACGCTCGGAGTCCTACCCGATCCGGTGACCTCGTCGCTGCTCCGCCGGAATCTGACTTCGCTGGCCGATACGGTCTTTCACGAGCTGACCCACAGCACGATCATCAGCGGAAGCACGAACTTCGATGAGTCGGTGGCGACGTTTGTGGGTCGGACGGCGGCCATCGAGTTCCTGGGGGTCACGTTCGGCCCCGCCTCGGCGGAGGTCTCGGCCGCCACGGTCGGCTACGCCGACCAGGACCGCCACCAGGCTTTTCTCCGCGCGCTGATCGACGAATTGCAGGCGGTGTATGCGTCCGAGCTCTCGTATGAGGAGAAGCTCGCCCGCCGCCAGGAGGTCATCCAGGCCGCCCAGCAGCGCTACGCCGCCGAAGTGCTGCCCCTGCTCGAGCAGCCCGACCTGTACCGCGGTTTCACGACGTTCTCGTACAACAACGCCTATCTGCTCGCCCACGTGCGCTACAACCAGGGCCAGGACCTGTTCGCCCGGGTCCACGAGCAGACCGGGCGCGCCTGGCCGGAGACGCTTCGCCTCTTTGCCCGGGCGGCCCGGGCGCCGGCGCCGTTCGAGGAGCTGCGCGGCCTGCTGGAACAACCGTGAAAACGGCCCGGTCCATCAGAATCCATCAGAAGCAGTGCGGGTTGGAGTGCAGCCCAAACCCGTGCGGGACCGGCTTCCAGCCGGTCGGTTGCTGGGGTATCAGGAGACGCTCCTAAGCGGATTCCTTTCGCAGGGTGCGCTGGCTGAAGAGGTCGGCTTTGCCCTCGGCCACGTCCGCGGTCACGACGTAGCGCCCGCTGTTGCCCTCTTCGGGCAGGCGGTACATCACGTCGAGCATCAGCTCCTCGAGCACGCCGCGGAGGGCCCGGGCGCCGGTGTCGCGTTCCAGGGCCTTGGTGGCGATGATCTCGAGGGCCTCGGGGGTGAACTCCAGCTCGCAGCCTTCCATCTCGAAGAAGCGCTGATACTGGCGGACGAGCGCGTTCTTGGGCTCGGTGAGGATGCGGATCAGCGTGGGCAGCCCCAGCGGCTCGAGGGCGGTGATGACCGGCAGCCGCCCGACGAACTCGGGGATCATGCCGAACTCGATCAGATCGTCGGGCGTGACCTGGGCCAGGACCTGGCCGAGCTGTTTGGGGCCTTCGTCCTTGCCGATCAGCTCGCTGGTGAAGCCGATGGCCGCGCTGCCCAGCCGCCGCTTGATGATGTCGCCCAGTCCCGTGAACGTCCCCCCGCAGATGAACAGGATGTGGCTGGTGTCCATCTGGATGTACTGCTGCTCGGGGTGTTTGCGTCCGCCCTGGGGCGGAATGTTGCTGACCGTGCCCTCGAGCATCTTGAGCAGGGCCTGCTGCACGCCTTCGCCGCTCACGTCGCGGGTGATCGAGACGTTGTTCCAGGTCTTGCCGATCTTGTCGATCTCGTCGATGTAGATGATGCCGCGCTGGGCGGCCTCCAGGTCGTAGTCGGCGTTCTGGAGCAGCCGCAGCAGCACGTTCTCGACGTCTTCGCCGACGTAGCCGGCCTCGGTCAGCGTGGTGGCGTCGCCGATGGCGAAGGGCACGTTGAGAATGCGGGCCAGCGTGCGGGCCAGCAGGGTCTTGCCCGAGCCGGTCGGACCGATCAGGAGCACGTTGGACTTGTCGATCTCGACGTCGTCGTCATCGGCCGCGTCGGAATGGGCCAGCCGCTTGTAGTGATTGTGCACCGCGACCGCCAGGCTCTTCTTGGCGTGCTCCTGGCCGATCACGTATTGATCGAGGTATTCCTTGATCTGCTTGGGAGCGGGGATGCTTCCGGTCAGATGCCGGCTGGGGCCGGTCTTGCGCTTCTCCTGCTTGATGATGTTCTGGCAGAGGTCCACGCAGGCCGCGCAGATATAGACGTCGCCGGGGCCCTCCACCATCGGCCCGGCCTCGCGCTGGCTCTTGCCGCAGAAGCTGCACGTCGTCGGCCGACGTCCGCCCCGGTTGCCCGTGTTGCCGGTATGTCCGCCCCGTGGTCCTGGCATCGAAAATCCTGTTCCTGCTTCTGAGCATTGACCGTGGGAGAGCGAACGAAAACCTCGCTCCCGCCGGTCGCGGCTCCGCCCGTCGGGTTCTATCGTCAGCCGCGACTTTGCTTCTTCACATCAAAACCGTCGGGTGGGCCCTGGCCCGCCACCCAGTCCCACGGTTCGTCATCGGATCCGACGGGGCGCGGACGAGTTTCCGTCGGTCGCCCGCCCGCGTACGATTGTATGACGGCGGCACGGAGGTTCTGGTATTCCTCCTCTGTGAGTTGGCCTTGCTCGCGCATCCGTCGCAGATCATCGAGGGACCAAGTCCCGGAAGAAGTGCCGGCCGGCGCTCTCCGTTGCCAGCGTCGGTAGTACCAGAAAGCCACCCCAAGGATGGCGACGGCTCCCAGGAGCATCAGGCAGGCGACGATGATCCTGCCGCTCAAATCCGCGATGTCAGCCGCCAGGATGGCCACCTGCGCCCTCCCGCCAGTTCTGAATTATAGGTTTCCAACGGGGGGAATCAACCGGCGGACCGGGCCGGTGGGGCGGCAAGGTGACAAGGGGGCGCAGGTGTGTGGCGTTCAGGGCGCCGCGGTGCCCTCGCCGGGCCCCGAGGCGTCCACGCCCGCCGCCCCGTGACCGACCAGCTCCCGGCGGATCAGCATCAGATTGCGGATATAGAAAAAGCACCCCAGGCACTGGGCCAGCATGATGACCGGGTCGCGGCGTTTGGCGGCGTAGACGAACGTGCACATGGCCCCGGCGATCGAGAAGTACCAGAAGGCCAGCGGAATGGTGCTGCGGCGCCGACGTTCGCTGACGATCCACTGCCAGAAGAACCGCATGAAAAAAAGGCCCTGAGCACCGAACCCGAACCAGACCCAGGGGTCGCGGAACTGCCGGAGGAGATCGCCGAGGTAGGTGGGCATTCCGGCACTCACTTCCCGCAGCACTTCTTGAACTTCTTGCCCGAACCGCACGGGCAGGGGTCGTTGCGACCGGCCTGCCTGCTCTTTTCCGCGTGAATGGGCTGGACCGGCGGAGGGAGCGGCGGCTCGTCCTCCTTGGGCAGGCCGGCCTTGTATTCCTTCTCCTTCTCGCGTTTGCGGTCGAAACGCCCCTCGAGGCGACGATTGTCCAGCGACATGTCGGTCATCTCCTGGTCTGGTTGCCACTGCTCGGTCATGCGGACGGTTTCAAACCGTCCGCCGCTCGGGACGCTCCGAGCATTCTATATCGGAAAGTCACTTCGTCATCCTGCCGTGGCACTGCTTGTATTTCTTGCCCGACCCGCAGGGACAGGGGTCGTTCCGCCCGATCTTGGGCTGGTCCCGGCGGATGGTGACGGGCTTGGCGGCCTCGCCCTGGGCCCGCATGGCCGCCTGCTGATCGGGAGTCGCGCCGGCAAAGCCCGCTCCCGTCGAGGCGTCGTGGCGAAGCTGGATCTGCGGATTGGTGGCCACGGTCCGCCCGCCTCCCTCCCGGCTCGGATCTCCGCCGGCCGACACCTTGAAGATCATGTCCGTGACCCGCTGCCGGATGGTCTTCCACATCTGCTCGAAGAGCTCCTTGCCCTCGATGGCGTACTGGCTCTGCGGGTGAGTCTGGTCGCCGCCCAGGGGCCGCTGGCGGATCATGTGCTGCAAGTGGTCCATCTCCAGCAGGTGGTCCTTCCAGCTCTGATCGTAGATGCGCAGCAGCACGTAGCGTTCGAGCTGGGTGAGTTCCCAGCGGATCAGCTCTTCGCCGGCCCGACGCAGGGCGAGGCGCCGATCGCCGCCGCCGGCGAGTTCCTCGAGATTGACCGCCCGCCCGAAGCGCTCGCGGGCCCAGGCGTTCAGCTCGCCGTTGGGACCGGCCCCGTATTTGCTCAGGGCCTCGTCGATCTCGCGGTCCAGGCCGCTCTCCTTGAAGGCCCGGCTCAGCTCGAGCAGTTCGGCGGCGATCTGCCCGACGGGCTTGCCGGCCAGGCGCTCGGGCGTCCAGCCGGCGTTGTATTTCGAGTTGGCCCAGTCGGCGACGGCCTGGAGGGCGTAGGTGTTGTCCGTCGTCCCGCCGCCGAACACCTGATTGAGCAAAGACTCGATGGGGTAGCGCAGCTCGCGCTGGGCGTAGGCCTGCCGGACCTTGCCGCGCAGCACCTCGGCCACCGCTTCGGGCGGGCCATCCGCGATCTCCTCGGTTTTCAGGTCGATGGCGAACTTGTTGCGGGCCCAGTCGGCCAGGGCCCGCCGTCCGTACGCCGGGTCCAGGTAAGCCTCCACCGCCGACAGATCCACCGTGTCGTAGTGTCTGAACGCCGACTCGATCAGCAGCTCCTCGATCTCCTCCGGGCTCATTTTGCGCATCTGGTTCCCGGTGAGGGAAACGCTGGTCATGCGCTGGGCCCACTTGATCAGGCCCCCGACGTCCCAGGCGGAGGGATCCTCGTCGCGGTCGATGTATTCGCCCAGGCTGGTGCGGATGGCATCGGCGGCCTCGTCCTTGGCTTTCTCGCGGATGCGGGCCTGCAAGCGGACGGGATCCTCCTCGCCCTCCAGGTCGTCGGCCTCGATGTTGACGTCCAGCGCGCTCCGGCACCAGTCGGCGACCCGGCGGGCGACGTAGTCTTCGGCCAGGTAGTCCGCGACGGCCTGGTCGATCACGTCGTCGATCATGCGCCAGATCAGTTCGGAGAGGCGCCGGCCCTCCAGGATCTGCTGCCGCTCGGAATAGAACGCCCGCCGCTGGTAGTCCATCGGCTCGTCCCACTGGAGCAGATGCTTGCGGATGCCGAAGTTGCGCTCCTCGACCTTCTTCTGGGCCCGCTCGATGCCCTTGCTGACCTGGCGGGCCTCGATGCTCATGCCCTCGGTGAAGCCCATCTTCTCCATGGCCTTGATCATCCAGTCGGGCATGAACAGCTTGAGCAGGTCGTCCTCCAGCGAGAGGAAGAACCGGCTGGAGCCGGGGTCGCCCTGCCGCCCGGAGCGCCCGCGGAGCTGGTTGTCGATCCGCCGGGCCTCGTGCCGCTCGGTGCCCACGATGTGCAGCCCGCAGGGGGCGTTGAGCGAACAGACCTGCCGCCCCAGCGCCGGGAAGCGCGGATCGAGCCGGGGTTTGAAGCAGTGGGCGCAGTTCGTGGCCGGGTCGTACTCCGGGCAGTTGATGCAGCACTTGGTGCTCAACGCCGGGAAGAGCTTCAGCGAGCGCTGCGGATAGGCCGGAACGATCGCGGTCACGTCGGCCGGTACTTTGCACTTCTCGTAGACCACGCCGGGGCCCAGCTTGATGTCCGTGCCCCGCCCGGCCATGTTGGTGGCGATGGTCACGTTGCCCACCGGGCGCCGGTCGGCGCCGCGGGCCGGCTCGTGGGTCTGCCCGGCCTTGGCCACGATCTCGGCCTCGCGGGCGTGGTTCTTGGCGTTGAGCACCTCGTGCTCGATGCCGTAGGTCCGCTCCAGCAGCCGGGATAGCTTCTCCGAGTTCTCGACGCTGGTGGTGCCCACCAGCACCGGGCGGCCCTTGGCCAGGTCGCCCATCACGAAATCGTACGTCTCCATCATGAACCGGATCGTCTCCGCGTCGCCGTTCTCGGCCTCACCGAAGCGCTTGAGGGCCTCCTCCAGGCGCTCGATCCTGGCCCGGCTGCCGGCCGGATCGTCGCCGGCCCGGGCCGCCTCGATGGTCTGGAGCCGCCGGAAGATCTCGGCCAGCAGGAAAGGATCGTTGGGCCGGCCCCTGCGGTGCATCTCGTGGATCTCCTCCACGATGTTGTCGTACTTGTCGGCCACCGTGCGGTAGATCTTGTCGTTGTGGTCGATGCGGTTGACCGGCCGGTTGGTGGGAATGGCCACCACCTCCAGCTTGTAGATCTTCATGAACTCCTCGGTCTCGGTCATGGCCGTCCCGGTCATGCCCGCCAGGCTGCCGTAGAGTTTGAAGAAGTTCTGGATGGTGATGGTGGCCAGCGTCTGGGTCTCCTCCTTGACCGGCACGTTCTCCTTGGCCTCCACCGCCTGGTGCAGACCATCGGACCACTGCCGCCCGTGCATCAGCCGCCCGGTGAACTCGTCCACGATGATCACCTGGCGGTCCTGCACCACGTAATCTTTGTCCCGCTCGTAGACGGTGTGGGCCCGGATGGCGTTCTCGATCAGGTGCGGGCACTCCATGTTGGCCCCGACGTAGAAGCTGCCGATGCCGGCCTCGTCCTGGGCCATCTGCACGCCGTCGTGGGTCAGGTGGGCCTGCTTGCGGTCGCGCTGCACGACGTAGAGCTGCCGGTGCAGAATGGCCTCGGCCTCGTCCTCGGTGAGCATGTACGGGTCGATGCGGAAACGCTTGATGGCGTCGTCGAACTTGGGGTTCTTGAGCAGCTCCGCCGGCGGGTGGTCGCCCCATTCGGCCAGCCGACGGGCGGTCTCGTTGTTGAGCTGGGCCTGGGCCCGAACCAGCGACCGGGCCAGGCTGTCGGCCCACTTGTAGCGGGTCACGTCGTCGTGGGCCGGCCCGCTGATGATCAGCGGCGTGCGGGCCTCGTCGATCAGGATCGAGTCCACCTCGTCCACGATGGCGAAATCCAGCCGACCCTGCACTTGGTCCTCCTTGCGGGTCTTCATGTTGTCGCGCAGATAATCGAAGCCGAACTCGCTGTTGGTGCCGTAGGTGATGTCGCAGGCGTAGGCCGCCTGGCGAAGCCCCTCGTGCCCGCCGGGGTCCACCTGGGCCTGGATGTAGCCCACCGTCGCCCCCAGCAGCTCGAAGATCGGTTTGGCGAACTCGGCGTCGCGTTTCACCAGGTAGTCGTTCACCGTGACGATGTGGACCTTCTTGTTCTCCAGGAACTTCAGGTAGGCGGCCAGGTGGCAGACGATGGTCTTGCCCTCGCCGGTGCGCATCTCGGCCACGTTGCCCTCGTAGAGCACCTGCCCGCCGATGAGCTGGCAGTGAAAGTGGCGGTGCTTCTGGGCCCGGTCCGAGGCCTCGCGCAGGGCGGCGAAGGCCTCGGGCAGGATCTGCTGGGGCGTCTCGCCTTCCGCCAGGCGCTTCTTGAACTCATCGGTCTTGGCCCGGAGCTGCTCGGGCGTGAGGGCCCGATACTCGTCTTCATAGGCCAGCACCCGGTCGGCCACCGCGCCGTAGCGCTTCAGCAGCCGGTCGTTGCGCGAGCCGAACAGTTTGCGGAATACTCTGCCGGGTATTTCAAGGACGTTCACGGTCGTCATCCTTCAGCGGTCGCAGGGGGAACTCGAATCCGCGGGTCTCGGGAAGGTCCACGCAAGATCAAATGGGAAAGCAACGGCGGCGCGAGGCGCGTTCGCACCGCGGAGATCATCGGCGGGAAAGGGCCGTCACCGGCCGCGGGCCGCGCCCAGGCGCATGACCGGCAGCGCCCGGGCCAGGGCGAGGACCGCGACCCCCGACGCCAGCGCCAGCCGGCCGGCGTGATAGGCCCGCTGGGGATTGGAAGGAACGCGCTGGGACGTGCGGAACGTTTCGACCGGCGCCTGCTCGGGCCGACGCCAGATCAGCAGAGCCGGGTCGCGCCCGCGGGCGCAGCGCGCGGGTCCGCCCAGCCGCCCGGCCAGGACGGCCAGGTGCAGCGCCGCCACCATCGCCGCCAGGCCCACCGCCGACACCGACTCGAACCGGCCCGCCGGGGCCGACGTCGCGCCGCGTTGTTCCGCAACCGTCCGCATGGGCGGGATTATAGCCCGCCCGTACCGGAAAGTGGAGCCCTCGGCGCGGCCGGTATGTCCGTTCCCCTGGGCACGAGTATAATGACACCGGAGAGGTGCCTGATGATCGTCTTGACCGCCAAAGCCCTGCCGGACATCCGGCTCACCGTCGATGAGTACCTCGAGGCCGACCTGCCCGAAGGCAACCGCTACGAGCTGGTGAACGGAGTCGTGGAAATGTCGCCCGCCCCGGAAGTTGAACATGAGGAGCCGCGCTGTACGCTCACGCATGCGCTGCATGAGTATCAACGATCGCACCCGGCGGCGTTCGCCACCATCCTTCCGCAGGCTACCGTCGTCATTCCAGGAAAGGATTCGGCCCGTGAGCCGGACATCTCGGTTTATCGACACAAGGGGCGGAAAGGTCGGGGTCGAAAGGCCTGGAAAGAGATGATGCCCTTGCTGGTCGTTGAGGTGGTTTCGCCGGATCAGGCCCAGGGGGACTATCAGGACAAGAAAGAGGATTACTGGCTGGCCGGCATCGCCGAGTACTGGATCGTCGATCCGCAGGAGGAAGCCGTCACCGTGCTGACCCGCGGCAAGCGAACCTGGCGGAAGTCTCTGTTCCATACCGGCCAGGAGGCCCGCTCGACGATCCTGCCCGGATTCGCGGTACCGGTCGCCCGGTTGTTCGCCTGATGCACCGAGGCGGCCGGCGCGTCGGCCTGAGGGAGGCCGTCTCTCGCGGCGCGGCCTGCTACGGCGCCGGGCGCGTGGCCGGCGCGACGTTCAGCACCCGCGCCTTCCTGGTTTCAAGATCGACGGCCACGATGCGGTGATGGTTGGTGTCGGCCACGTAGAGCGTGCCGCCGCCGACCGACAGCCCGCCCGGCTCGAACAGGCCGACGGCGTTCTCCTCGCCCGCGTCGGTCTTGCCCGTCCCCAGCCAGGTGCCCACCGCGCCGGTTTCGAGATCGATGACGCGGATGCGATGATTGAAGGTGTCGGCCACGAACAGCCGCCGGCCGTCAAGAGCCACCCCCAGCGGATGCTGGAAGCGGGCCTGCCCGCCGGTGCCGTCGCGGTGGCCGAAGTCGAACAATCCGCCGCTGCCGGCCACCGTCCGCGTCTGTCCGTCGGCGGCCACGTCCACCGACCGGATGGTCGAAATCTCCGAGTCGGCCACGTACAGCACCTTCCCGTCGCTGGCCAGTCCCGAGGGCTGGGCGAATGCGGCCCGGGCGTTGGGCCCGTCGATGCGAGACTCGCGCCCCGTGCCGGCGTGCGTTTGTACCCTGCCGCTGTCCAGGTCCAAGACCCAGATCTGATGCGTGCCGGCCATGGCGATAAACAACTGGGAACCCACCCGGGCCAGGTCCCACGGCGAGCTGAGCGCGGTGGTTTTGCCCGGGCCGTTGACCATTCGCTCGTAGGACTGCTGCCCGGTGCCGGCCAGCGTCGTGACCGTCCCGGCCTCCAGGTCCACCGCCCGCACCGCGTGGTTCCCGGTATCCGCGACGTACAGGATTCGTCCGTCCGCCGACAGGGCCAGGCCCTGGGGCTGGTGAAACGCCGCCTTGGCGAACGCCCCGTCCGTCATCCCGACCGCCCCGCTGCCGATGAACTCCCGGACCCTGCCGTCGAGGTCGGTCACCAGCACGCGATGGTGGTTGGTATCGCTGATGAACAGCCGCTTGCGCTCCGCGTCGGCCCGCACCTTGCCGGGGAACTCGAGGGCTCCGGGCTTGAACGTCTCGCGCTCCAGCCGGAACTTCATCGGCTGGCCCAGCGTGCCCTTGGCGGCGTGCTCGCCGAGCAGTTCGGACACGTAGCGGTCGAGCAGGTCGCGGTGCCCCTCGCCCGAGACGCTGCCCACCACCCGGCCCTCCGGGTCGATCAGCACGAGCGTGGGCCAGGCGTCCACGCCGTAGGCGTTCCAGATCCGGTACTGGCTGTCCACGGCGATGGGATGGGCGACGTTGTGGCGCAGCACGGCCTGGCGGATGTTCTCCGCGTCCTTCTCCTGGTCGAACTTGCCGGAATGCACGCCGATGACCACGAACGGCCGGTCGCGGTACTTGTGCTCCAGGTACTTCAAATCCGGCAGGACGTGCATGCAGTTGATGCAGCAATAGGTCCAGAAGTCCAGCAGCACGACCTGGCCCTTGAGGTCCTTGATGGAGAGGGGCTTGTCGGTGTTGAGCCATGATTCGGCGGCCAGGTCCGGGGCCGCCGGTCGGACCCGGCCCGGTCCGTCCAGCGCCTGTCCGAACAGTGTTCCGCGCAGAAGAAACGCCGCCGTCACGACCGACGCCGCCCCCATCGCCAGCACGGGTTTCGCGCGCATGGTTTGATTCTCCCGTTCCAGTCGGGTCCCGACGTACCCTGACTTCTTGGATGCGCCGTCCCTGCGTCGGGATTCTCCGGCCAACCCATTATACGGGACTCAAACCCCATGACCTCCGACCGCGGCGGGGGCCGGACCGGCGGCTCTTCGCAGGCTCTCGGGGCCGGATCGGTCAGTTGGCGTTTGCTGCCGCGCGACGGGAAGGAGGGTATGATGGTTACCGCTCCCGCAGGGCGGGACCCCGGGTTCGGGCCCACGAGATTTCGACGACAGTCATAAAGGAGTCCACGATGAGATCGCGGATGGCAATGGCGACGCTGTTCATGGGCGGGTGCGTGGTGGCGCTCGGTTCGCCGCTGGCCGCGCAGGAGTCGGTGAAGAAACGGCTGGAGACCTCGCCGCGGCACCACGAGTGGGTGCAGATCAAGACCAGGACCGGCCGGCAGGTCCGGGCCTTCCTGGTGTTCCCGGAGGTGAACAAGCCGGTGCCGGCCGTGGTGGTCATTCATGAGAACCGCGGCCTGACCGACTGGGTCCGCGGCGTGGCCGATCAGCTCGCCGAGGCCGGGTACGTGGCTTTGGCGCCCGATCTGCTCAGTGAAACCGGACCGAACAAGGGCGGCACCGACAGCTTCGGCTCGGAGGACGCCGCCCGGCAGGGCATTTACCGGCTCACGCCCGAGCAGGTCCTGGCCGACCTGGATGCGTGCGTGGAGCACCTGCGCAAGCTCGACGCGGTGAACAAGACCGTGGCCGTCGCCGGCTTCTGCTGGGGCGGCGGGCAGACCTTCAACTACGCGGTCCACAATCCCGACATCGCGGCGGCGTTCGTCTTTTACGGCACCGCCCCGGCCGACGCCGAGGCCTTCAGGAAGATCAAGGCCCCGGTTTACGGCTTCTACGGCGAGAACGATCAGCGCATCACCGGGCAGGTGGCCAAGGTCAAGGAGCAGATGGCCGGGGAGAAGAAGAAATACGACCCGGTGATCTACGACGGCGCCGGGCACGGCTTCATGCGCAGCGGGGAGGAGCCGACCGGCCGGCCCGCCGACCGCCAGGCCCGCAACCAGGCCTGGGAGCGGTGGAAAGGGCTCTTGAAGGAACTCGGCAGGCCGGCCACCAGGCCGGGATGATTGAGCGCCCATCCCAAACCGGCTTGGGATAGGCTTCCAGCCGGTCGGCTGTCGGGCTATCAGGACGCACGCGTAACCCCAGGCTGCATTCGCCTTCTCGGACAGACGCTGAAAACGCTCATTGCGAAGGGCTTTTTTGCATGTCGAGCAGCAGCCGGAGAACCGCCCATCCGGTGAAACCAGGAGACCCGCGCGGCCGGCGCGGCGGCCTTGTTTCTCGCTTCTGGGTTCTCACGTCCCCGGCGTCGCGCGAGGCCGCGCCGGGGTTCAGGGCCAGGCCGTCACCGCCGGGAGCCGATCCTGCAATCCTGAAAAACGACCGGCTGGAAGCCGGCCCCGCACGGGTATCAGGATGCCCGCTCGATACCGTGCCGACGCGCCGTCGGCGCCGCGGACTTGCGGCGGCCCTGGGGTTGCTGGTCTCGGCGTCGGCCCTGCGCGCCCAGTTGATCCTGGATGATCCCCTGACCGGCTCGACCCGCGGAACGCGCTCCGGCGGGCAGTTCACGGCCGGCGGCTGGAAAGTGACCGGCACCAACGACTTCATCTACTGGCACGTCCCCACTCTGACCGGCGGCGCGGTCGAGTTCGACGTCCGGGGCCTCAACCCCGGCGAATGCCGCCCCGACCACGAGGACAAGAACGAACTCTTCCACATGTACGACCACACCTTCGGCCATTCCGACGTGAACTACCACGGCGGATACCGCGACAATCCCTACAAGCACTTCATCCGCAAGACCAACTGCCTCGATCGGGCGGGCGTCGACTCGATGGAGCTGGTCTGGAAAATCCTGGACCACTACGAAGAGCCGGACACGGCCCGGCTCTCGTGGGACCCGCGGGCCGTCTACCGTTTCCGCGAGGAATGGGAACCGGCCGGGGCCCACACCGTCTGCCGGGTATACAGGGACGGAGTGCTGCTGCGAACCATGAGCCAGCCGGGACTCTGGAACCCGGCCGGCCACAGCATCCGCATCGGGGCCAGCCCGCGGGCGCCGCTGACGGGCGATTTCGGCGCGCCGCTGGACGCGGTGTTCAGCAACGTGAAGGTCTATGCAACGCCGCCGGCGGTGCCGGGGGCGCCCACCATCCTTCAACCGACGGCCGGAGAAACGGTCAACACCCTCATCGCGTTCATCGCATGGACGGGGGACACCCACAACCGCTTTCAGGTCCAGGTCAACACGGTTAACCGGCCCGACGCCGGCGTGGCCTGGAACTCCGGACCGGTGACCTCCGCCGACGGCTTCACCTGGACGGGCGCTCTGCCCGGCAACGGAGCCTATTACGCCTTCGTTCGCCTCTCCCGCGGCGGCGCGTTCGGCCCGTGGAGCGCCGGCCGGCCGTTCGTGGTCGACTCCGCGTTCATTCCGCCGGGCCCTGACGTCGTCAGCTTGAAGGGCCGCTCGATGGTTCGCAAGACCGGCCCGTTCAACGGCCTGGGCGTCACCTACATGCAGGCCCTGCGACGCTGCAAATACGATCGGGCCCGCTACCGCGACGATCTGGCCTTCCTGGCTTCCCGCGGGTTCCAGTACATCCGCATGCTCACCATGGTCGGGTGGAATGCCGCCTGGCAGGGCAGGGAGATCGCCCCGGTGGCCTTCGCCAACCAGAACGGCGTGAGCGTCGCCGCCTGGCCCGACTACTGGCGGCAGTTCCGCGACTGCATCGACATCGCCTACGACGGCTACGGGCTGCGCAGCGAGATCACCATCTTCGCCGACGCCCAACTCATGCCCGGCAAGGCCGACCGCATCCACCACATGCAGACCCTGCTCGACAACCTCGTCGGCCGCGAGCACAAGGTCATGCACCTGGAGGTGGCCAACGAGGCCTGGCAGAACGGCTTCCCCGGCGAGCAGGGGGTCGCCGACCTGCGCGAGTTCTGCACGTACCTGACCGATCGCACCAGCATTCCGGTGGCCATCAGCTCCCCGCCGGACACCAGCGACGCGGGGATCACGGCCCTTTACGCCGGCAGCACGGCCGACCTGGCCACCGTCCACTTCGACCGCGACATCAGCGCCCTGGAGGGCGGCTGGCGGCCAGTCCGCGACACCTACCGGACGGGTCTGTCCGGCGTCCCGCCGGTCAGCAGCAACGAGCCCATCGGGCCGGGCTCCTCGGTCAACACCGAGAGCGATCCCATCAAGCTGGTCATGGCCGCCGCCTTTGCCTGGGGCGCGGGACTGCCTCTCTACGTGTACCACACCGACGCCGGGGTCTTCGGCAAGACCACCTTCCAGAGCCGGCCGGCGGTGGGCGATTTCCGCCGCCTGAAAGACCTGCTCCCGCCGGACCTGGCCGGTTGGGCCCGCAACGATGGGCGGGAGCCGGCCGCCGCGTTCACTACTTTCTCCAACGGCCAGCCGAACAAGTGGTGGCCCGAGGTCTCGGCTTCGGCCAGCGGCGCCGTCCGCCACACCGGCGCCATCAAGGGCGGCGAGTTCGTCACCTTTCCCATCGGCATCCAGGGCGGCCTGGAGATCGAGGCCCGCCGTCCCATGCAGTTCGCCGCGTACCACCCCCTCACCGGGGCGGTCGTCGCCGGCCACGCCCTCAGCGCCGGCCAAAGGGTGACGTTGCCCACCGGCCCGGGGGCCTACATCCTCAAGGGCGTTTTCACCGACGTGGCCTCGTCGCTGTCCGAGCTTCGCATCGACCTGGGCAGCGCGAACGTGTACGCGGGGCTCACCCATCCGCAGGGCGGCGACGGCGACACCACCGCGGTCCAGGTCGGCGGACGCGAGGCCCGGCGGAACCTGAACCCCGCCGAGGACTTCTACTTCTACTTCGCGGTCATGGACGGCTTCGCGTTCCAGGGCGACAAGCCCGACCTCTACGTCAGCATCGCGTATTACGACGGCGGCACGGGCAGCCTCTCCCTGCAATTCGACGGCGCCACCAACCCCTACCAGAGCGGCGGCGGGGTGGCCCTCACCGGGGCGCCCGTCTGGAAGCATCACACCTGGCACCTCGCCCAGGCGTACTTCGGCAATCGCCAGAACGGCGGCGCCGACTTGCGCATCGGCAACGTCGGCAACCCGTTTCACATCGACGTGGTCCGGGTGAGCACGCGGCCACCGCTTCCGCCGGCCACCGCCCCCGTCGCGCCCAACCCGACTCCCTGACGGAAACGCCCTGCAAGAGAGCTTGCCCTGTTACAGGTCCGTCTGCCGCCGACACGACATCGGCCCGCTGGCCGGCCTTCGCCCGCCAACCAGGGTCGGGCCGCTGACCTCCAGAAGGACTCGGCTCCCTCCCGGTCGCGGCACTGAGGGACCGTTTCAGATACTCTCCCTTACGGCGCGGCGTTCCCGGCTACAGGGGGATGAACCAGACTCCACGTGGCCAGTGAACTGACGGCCAGGGCCTCCTGGATATCAGGAATGTCCACGTGTTCGGAGTCGCCGTGGGCCAGATGGAGTTTGCCGGCGCCGAAGATGGCCGTCGGGTGGCCCTTGTGGTGATAGAGGCGGGCGTCGCAGCTTACTTCCCAGCCGCGCGGCTTGGGCGCCGGCAGGCCCAGCGCCCGGCAGGCCGCCGTCAGGGCCCGCATGGGGGCGCAGTCCGGGGAGTCGGCATAGGCGTCGTTGTGCAGCCGATCGAACCGCATGTCGATCATCGCGTCATCGTAGGGGCGGTTGCGGTGCTTGCAGTATTTCTGAGCCCCGCGCCGGGCGGCGTCGGCCAGACGCCGTTGAACGTCGGCCATCGCATGAGCCGGCGTGAAGCCCTGCCCGCCCTCCAGGATGATCTCCCGTTCAGGGCCGTTCCCGCCGGGGAACCGCCCGACGGCTTCGACCTGAGGATACTTCGCGGCCGCCTTGACCAGCCCGGCCAGCAGAAACGCGGCCTTGGTGATGGCCCCGTCGCATTCGCTCACGCTGGCCAGGTGACCGCTCTTGCCGTACACGTCGATCCGCAGCAGGGTTACGTCGGGAGAGGGCGTCACCCGGACGTCGAAATGCCTGGCCACCTTGGGCTTACCCGTGGTCGGATCCGGCTCGCGGGTCTTGTCGCCGTAGAGCCGGGTATAGAGGCCGACGGCCTCCTCGAAGAACTCGATGACCTTCATGCCCACGCGCTGGGGGTTGGCCCTGGACTTTGCGACGATCTCGACGGCCACGTGATCGCAGACCACGGCCGGGGCGCTGCCGAACGGGCCCAGAATGCCGTGGGCGGTCTGCACGTGGTCGGCGGTGAAGAGGGGATGACGGGTCTCTTCCTTGATGCGCCGGCCTTCCTCCTCGAGGGCCAGCACGACGAAGGGGAAGATCTCGACGGCGCTGGGCGCGCCGCTCCCGCCGACCGACAGCTTGCAGCGATACCAGACCGCGCCGCGGTGGGCGCAATAGGGCACCAGGTCGGTGCATTCGTGGATCAGCACGGGGACGCCGGCCAGCCGCCGGTCGCGGGCCGCGCTCAGCGAGCCGTTCCCGCCGATCTCCTCGTCGATGACGAACTGATAGACGCGGCCCCTGGCCGGCGCGACGCCGAGACGTTCGCCCAACTCCGCCAGCAGCCGCATCTGGGCCAGCAGCAGCGCGATCTGGGCCTTGTTATCGCAGGCCCCGCGCCCGAAGACCCGCGCACCCTCGACGCGCGGCGCGAACCACGGCGGGACCACGTCGGCATGGGCGTGGAGAATCACGGCGGGCGGCGACTGGCGGCCCGGAACCGTGATGTGCAGGTTGGTCCGGCCGGCGTAGACCGTTGCCGCGTCCGGCGCGGCGCCGTCCGGTCCGGCCGCGTAGCCCGGCTGCGAATACGCCGGCTCCGACGCGATGGCCGGGTCGATCGCCGGCCGTTCGACGACCGCGGATTCACCCAGCGCCCGCCGGCATTCGTCGGCGATCAGATCGAACAGGGCCCGTTCGCGGGCCGCGGTCTCGTCCAGGTTCGCGTCGGGCGCGGTATTGACCGCGATCAGCTTCACCAGCGTATCGCGCAGGTAGGCGGCATACCGCTCGCTCCGGGCGGCGGACCGAACAAACTCGACGATGGCGGGATCAAACTCGGTCATGCTGTTGCGTTTTCGATTCGTGGCGGTCCGTTTGAGTCGGCATCCTGGGATTCTCAGCCAACGCTTCTTCTCCGCGTCCCCGTGCCGCCGCGGAAACAGCTACGGGGCGATCGGACGATCGGGCGACACCGTCCCCGCCGACCAGTTGTTGACCGCCCGATCGAACGGGACCACGTGGAAGGTATATCCGACCGCGCTCTGCAACGCCCGCCGCCGCTCGGGAGAGGCCAGGTCCAGCAGGACGCTGAACAGCTCGGGGTTGGCGACCCGCCGGCGGGTACGCAGGTAATTCAGAAAGTCCTCCTTGCGGGTCAGCATGACCTGCCAGACCAGGATGCGCCGGCCGGCGTGGTCGATCCGCAGCAGCCGCGGATTGTTGAGCGCGTCGACGGCGGCCGTTGCGAGTTGGCGCTCGAGCGTGCCCGGGCGGACCGGCTCGGCCGCCAGGCGGGGCGTGCCCAGGGCCCCGCGCGAGGTCGCGAACAGGGCCCGCACGTCGCCGCTGCCGGCCTCGAGCATCCGGGCCTCGATCTGCGGCAGCGTGTACACCCGCCCGTCCACGCTGAAGGTGGCCTCCTCGATCCTGGCGATGGACCGGTCATAAAT
>JABRVU010000327.1:0-3600 GCA_039961895.1 Phycisphaerae bacterium
GGTCAGACCCGGTCGCGTGGTCGGGTACCGGGGAATCGCCGGTCGGGTCGCCGCCGGGCGGGTCATGACCGGCCGGGATGTCACCGGCCGCTCGCCCGGATGCTGCGGGGGCTGAACCCCGATGGGCGGATGCCGCTCGCGGGCCTCCTTGAGCGCCGAGTAGAGGGCCTCGTCGCTTAACCAGGCCCGGACCTGCTTCCTGGCCTCTTCGCCCTGGAGTTTCCCGGGCACCCGGCTGGTCACGCACAGAATGTGAAAGCCCAACCCCGTCTCGATGACGTCGCTGTACTGTTCGACCGGCAGCTTGAAGGCGGCCTCGGCCAGCGGCTCCTGCATCCGCCGATGGCGGGTGAAATAACCCATGTTGCCCCCGGTGATACGGTCGGGGTAGTCGCTCTCCTGAACGGCCTGGCTCCAGGTCTTCTTGCCGCTGACCAGCTCCTCGCGGATGCGTTCGGCCTTGGCCCGCTTGACGGCCTTCTGTTCGGGGGTTTCATAGGGCGCGACCGCCACCAGGATGTGGCGGGCGGTGCGCTCGCTGCCGTCAAAGTGGTCGGGGTTGGCCTCCAGCAGGGCGTTGACCAGGGCCTCGTCCTTGGCCCGTTCCTCGCCGATCTTTCGGAGCGCACTGAGCCCCAGGGTCACCTGCCAGCGGAGGCGGTAGGTTTCCCGGGACATCGGCAGCCGCTGGATGAACGCGGCGAAGTCGGCCTCGTTCTCGAGTTTATTCTCCCTGCGGAAGGCGGCGATGCGCTCGTCGATGACGCTCTCGGGCAGGACCTCCGGGTGGTCCTTCAGGTAGAGGCTCAACAGCTTCCGCTCGACCAGGTCGCGCATCAGGTCGTCCTTGCGATGCTCGAAGGAGACCGGCGGCCCGTTGAAGAAATAGGAGTTGAACTCGCCCTGGGTGATGACCGCGTCCGAGTTCCCGAACCGGATCAGCACGGCGTTCGGATCGGGCCGGGTGGCCGGTTGACTGGCCGGCTGGGCCATCGCCCCGAAGGCGCCGCCCAGGGCGGCCAGGACCCCGGCGAGTCCCCCCCTCCGCGGCAGTTGGACGATGCTCGATGTCATCCTGCTCATGGTCATACAACTCCCGTTGCGCTCCGTTGCGTCCTGTTCAAGTCCGGCCGCCCTCATCGTCAGCGGCGCCGACGGGCGGGTCTCCCTGCCAGGAGGGGCTTTGGCCGGCGCGGGGCCGGCCGATGCGGTGCTCCGTGCCGGCGAGAAGGCGTTGGAGATTGCCCCGGTGGCGATAGATGATCATCACGGCCACGACCAGCGCGAAAACGTGCAGCGGCCAGAGGCTCCAACCGTCGGCGTAGGCTCCCCGGCCGGCCCACAGGGCGAACATTATAGGAAAAGCTCCCGCCGCCGTCACCGATCCGACCGACACGTAGCGCGTCAGCGCGGTCACCACGATCCACAACCCGAAGACGGCCAGACCGGGAAAGGTGAAATAAGGATAGATGCCCAGCAGCGCGCCCAGCGAAGTGGCCACGCCCTTACCGCCCTTGAAACCCAGGTACACCGGGAACATGTGCCCGACGATGGCCCCGGCCGCCACCATCACCCAAGCCATCAGGCCGGCGCTCTGCTGCGGATCGGCCGGCCGGGTGGGCAGCAACGCTCCGGCGGCCAGCACCGGCAGGAAGCCCTTGAGCAGGTCCAGCGCGAACACCAGCAGCCCGTACTGGCGACCCAGCACCCTTCCGGCGTTGGTCGCGCCGATGTTGCCGCTGCCGTGCAGGCGGATGTCCACGCCCTTGAGCCGGCCGATCAGCAGCCCGAAAGGGATCGCCCCGATCAGGTACGCGCCCAGGATGCAGCCGGCCGCCAAGGCCCACATCATCGGTATCCACCCTTTCCGGTCCGGCCGGCACGAACCACCTCCTCGTAGAGGGCACGGACCTTTTCGGCATGCCGGCGCATACTGATACCCTCGACCGCCGCCGGCGCCCGCTGGGCGCACTGGGCCCGCCGCCGGGGATCGGCCAGCCGCTCGAGGCGGTCAGCCAGCGCCGCCACGTCGTCGGGCGAGTCGATCACGTAGCCCTCCACCCCGTCGGTGATGCGCTCGGCGGCCCCGTTGAACCGCGTGGTGATCACCGGCAGCCCCGAAGACATCGCCTCCAGCACCACCCGGCTGCACGGATCGTAATACGTCGCGTGCACCAGCAGGTCGGCGGCGTGAAAAAAGGCCTGGACCCGCGGCGTCGGCCCGGTGAACAGCACGCGGTCGGCGACGCCCAGCGAGCGGGCCAGTCTGACGAAGGGCGCGGGGTTGTCGCGCCCGACGATGAGGGCGACGGTCCGGCCGGTCTCGAGCCGCTGACCCTCGCGCCGGACGCGCTCAGCCAGGGCCCGGATCAAAGGCCCGATCCCCTTGAGCTTGAAGTTGTGGGCCACCGACAGCACCATCAGGTCGGCTTCGCCCAGCGAGAACTGCCGCCGCACCTGGGCCCGATGCGCGGCCCGCTCCGATGCCGGGCTGGTATCCGGGTCCACGCCGTTGAAGATCATCCGCACCCGCGCGGGGTCGAAGTGGTAATGCCGCTCCAGTTGCCGGGCCACGTAATCGGAGATGGCGATGACCCAGGGCGCGGGCCGCCGGGCCAGCAGGGCCTTCTCCAGCCCGGCCACCACGCGGTACTTGAGGTTGAGGCCCTGCCCCACGCGCTTCAATCCCCGCCACAACGGCGAGCCGCGCATGGCCAGGTTGCGTTCCAGGGTCTCAGGCACGGTCCCGCCGCGCGGCTGGTAGACGTCCGCCGCCGGACAGGGGGTGATGCAGTGCACCACGTCGAAATCGTGCTCGCTGACGTAACGGGTCGCCTTCTGGATGAACTGTCGCGTCCGAATCGAGCGCAGACTCTTGCCCGCGTAGAGCGGCACGATGCTCAGCGACGGCGTCGAGGGCGGGTAGGACGTGGTGATGACGTTCACCCGGCAATCGAGGGCGGCCAGGTGCTCGGCGAACTGCATGGTCGAGGTCTCCGCTCCGCCGCGCCAGACCTCGATGCGTTCGATAATCAAGGCCACGTTCATGAAGCTGGACAATCCACCGCCGCTGTCGGCCGGCGCCGGGCCATGCGCCGGGCCTTGGCCTCGACCGGACCGGCCAGCGCGCGGGCCGTGCCGAACCGTCGCCCGCATGCCCGCGCGTAACGGACCAGAAACCGCAGCCGCTCGAATCGGCCGATCCGCTCCGGCGGCGCGGAAAAATGCAGGGCCGCAAGGTCCTTGACGACCCACCGCCGCCGGCGCCAGCGCGGGCGGAACACCCGTTGCAGGTCGATGAGCCGCAACGAATCCCCGTCGATGAACAGATGCGACAGGTACAGGTCGCGGTGCACGAAGCCGGCCGCGTGCAGCCGGGCCACCAGCCGGGCGGTCGCGTCCAGCAGCCGACGTCGCCGGGCGGCGTCCAACGCCACCGCGGGCGGGCCCTGCGACGATGGACCCGGCGGCAAACCCGCCACGGCCGGTTCGTCCACCTGATCGCCGGGCAGGTACCGGGGCACCCAACGTTCCAGCGACTCGCCGGGGACTTCGGCCAGCAGCACGAAGCTGCGGCGTTCCCACGGCCCGCACATGTCC
>JABRVU010000328.1:0-14471 GCA_039961895.1 Phycisphaerae bacterium
TCGCCGACCACACGTCGGCCATGACCCGCCCCAAGAGCGACTATGAAATCCTCTTCAACACGGTCGGAGGCCATCCGCAACTGGCGCCGACCGGAAGCGTGAAGGACCTTTTCGCCGAGAATTCCTACGGCAAGCTCAACCTCCAGAGCACGGTGGTCGGGTGGGTGCAGCTTTCCAAGGGCGAGAAATATTACTCGGGCGGGACGGGCGATCTGCGGGCCCAGGAGATGGTCCTGGAGGCCCTGGCCCTGGCCGACCCGCTGGTCAACTTCAACGACTTCGACACCAACAACGACGGCTGGATCGACGCGGTGGACATCATCCACTCCGGCTATGGCGCCGAGGCCGACGGCAACCGCGACCGCATCTGGTCGCACAAGTGGGAGATGAACCCGGTCTTCACCAGCGCCGAGGGCGTGCGCGTCTCGTTGTATCACACCGAGCCGGCCCTGTGGGGCAGTTCGGGCACCGAGATCGTGCATTTCGGCGTGATCGCCCACGAGACCGGCCACTATTTCGGTCTGCCCGACCTGTACGACACCGATGCCACCGCCTCGGCCGGGGCCGGCTCCTGGTGCATGATGGCCAACGCCTGGGGCTTCGGGGGGCAGCAGTTGGACCCCCCGCACTTTTCCGCGTGGTCCAAAGCGTTCCTGGGCTGGGTGACGCCGACGGTCATCGCCGGCAACGGCACCTACAGCCTGCCGGCCGCGGAAACCACCGCCGCTGCGTTCCGCATCAACCTCGGCTATCCGGCGGGGGAATACCTGCTGATCGAGAACCGCCAGCCCCTGGGCATCGAAAGCCTCATCCCCCAGGGCGGACTGGCCATCTGGCACATCGACGACACCAAGGGCAGCATCGATCTCAACAACGTCAATGACGACGAGGGCTATCCCGGTCAGCCCGGCTGGCCGGTCAACGGCAGCCACTACCGCGTGGCCCTGCTCCAGGCCGACGGCGAGTTCGATCTCGAGCAGGCCTCGACTACCGGCAACCAGGGCGACGACACCGACCTGTATCACCTCGGCGGCGTCTCGGTGATCGACTCCACCACCCTCCCGGATACCAACGCCTACCGGAACGGCAACATCATTCTGACCAATAACTCGATCGAGGCGATCTCTCCGGCGGGCAACGTCATGAGTTTCGTCTTCATCAGTGGCGATCCCGCGGACGTGCCGCCGTCGGCCGCGAACCTCCAGGTCCAGTTGGACGCAGGCTCGAACACCACCATCACGCTCCAGGGCTCCGACGACGGCAATCCCGATCCTCCGGGTGCCCTGAGCTACAGCATCCAGTCGCTGCCGACCAAGGGTACGCTGACCAAGGTCGACACCACGCCGATCACCGCCGTGCCCTTCTCGCTGGGAACCGAAGACCAGGTGATCTATACCCCGACGGCGGGGGCCTCGGGGGCGGACAGCTTCACCTACCTGGTGGATGACAGCGGGGCTCCGCCCACCGGCGGCGCGTCCAACGTCGCCACCGTCTCCATCACCATCCGAGGTCCGGTCATCACGCTCAACCCCACGACGCTGAGCACGACCATCGACATGGGGTCGCCGGCGGGGTCGCTGACGTTTGACGTGACCAACACCGGACCGGCCGGCACCCTCAACCCGGTGGTCAGCATCGAGCCGCCGGTGACCTGGATCGCGGTCACGCCGCTGACTCCCGCCCCGCTGGCTCCGGCCGCCTCCGAGACCTACACGGTGAACTTCATCGACGCGGCCCTGACCACCCCGGGCAAGTTCCAGACGCTGATCCGTATCAGCGATTCGACCGCCTTGTCTGGAGTCGAATCCCAGGCCGTCGAGGTCAGCATCCGCGTGCGGGGTCCGACGGTCTCGACCGAGGGCCTGCCGCTTCAGCCCCGGCTCACCGAACTGGGTGGGCAACTCGCGCCCCAGACCTTCACGATCTTCAACGGCGGGCCGGGCGTGCTCGATTACACCCTCGTGGTGCCGGCCACAGCCCCGTGGATCAAGTCGATCACGCCGCTGGTGGGCAGCTCGACCGGCGCCGGGCAGAAGATCACCCACACCGTCGAATACGACACGTCGATGTTGACGCAGAACGGCTTTTTCGCGGCCTACGTGCAGGTCGAGGCTCCGCTGGCTGATCCCAGCTCCAAGCCCGCCCTGGTGCCGATCCTGATGACCGTGGCCCTGCCCAAGACCTTCCCCGAAACCGCCGGTCTGGACAGCACGCAGATCGGCCTGGCCGACACCGACGGCGACGGGCGGGCCGACGTGATCGACAACTGCCCCGAGGTCGCCAACGCCGATCAGGCCGACATGGACGACGACGGCAAGGGCGACGCCTGCGACCCGGACAGCGACAACGACAACATCCCCGACGGCGGCGACGCGCCCGGCCAGCGCGGCTCCAATCCCTGCTCCGGCGGCAACGTGTTCAATTGCGACGACAACTGCCCGGTGGTGGGCAATACCGACCAGACCGACAGCGACGGGGACGGCTACGGCGACGTCTGCGACAATTGCCCGCTGGCCGCCAACCCCACGCAGGCCGACGCCGACGGCGACACGGTCGGCGACGTCTGCGATAACTGTCCCGCGGTCGCCAACAAGAACCAGGCCGACTCCGACCGCGACGGCATCGGGGACCTGTGCGACAACTGTCCGCGGAACTCGAACCAGAGCCAGCTGGACACCGACGGCGACGGCGTGGGCGACGCCTGTGACAACTGTCCGCTGGTGGCCAACGCCAATCAGAACGATTCGGACGGCGACGGCCTCGGCGACGCCTGCGAACCGGTCGTGACCACGCCCGGCACCGGCGACAACACCAACAACAACACCGGCAACAACAATAACAATACGGGCGGCGGCAATAACACGGGCAATAACAACAACAATACCGGCGGCGGCGGCGGTGGCGGCGGAGACACCACCGGCGGTACCACGACCCCGATCTGCGGCGGCGGAACGGCCCAGGCCGCCGCGATGGGGCTGGCGGCCCTGGCCCTGATGCGGATCCGCCGTCGCCGGGGCCGGTGAGCGGCGGCTTTCCGTGCGGGCTTGGCCCGGCGGTGCGGGTGAATCGACGGGACGCCGATTCCGAAACGGACCATGCCTGCGCAGGTCGCGGGGAAAAACAGCCGTTTGAGGTCTGTCCTCGCGTCAGGTTGCCGCCTGTCAAGGCCGGGGCTGATCCCGATCACCCCTTTCACCCTTCCAGACCTGTTGCGGCCCTTTCCTCCGCCGGCGGCGGGTTGTCAACCGTCGTGGAACGGGATATCATGCCTGTCTCTGCGATGGACCGGATCGGTGCCCCCGTCCGGCCTAACCATTTGTCGAAAGGAAGGATACGTGAGCACCAACGGGCGCGTGCACCTGTTCACCTCGGAATCGGTTTCACAGGGCCATCCCGACAAAGTCTGCGATCAGATTTCGGACGCGGTGTTGGACAGCCTGTTGCGGCATGATCCCGACGCCCGCGTGGCCTGCGAAACGCTGGTGACGACCGGGCTGGTGGTCATCGCCGGCGAAGTGACCGTTCATAACCAGGCCGCGGAGAAAGCCCTCTGCGAGGTCGAGGCCGTCGCCCGCGAGACCATCCGCGAGATCGGGTATGACGACCCGGCCACCGGCTTCGACTTCCGCTCCTGCGGCGTGGTGCGGGCCCTTCACGGCCAGTCCGCCGACATCAGCCAGGGCGTCACCGAGGGCCAGGGCCTGCACAAGGAGCAGGGCGCCGGCGACCAGGGGCTCATGTTCGGTTTCGCCTGCGACGAGACCAAGGTGCTGATGCCGTTGCCCATTCACCTGTCGCATCGGCTGGTCGAGCGGGCCACCCAGGCCCGCGAGAGCGGCGAGATCACGTGGCTCCGCCCGGACAGCAAGAGCCAGGTGACGGTCCGCTACGAGGGCCGCCGCCCGGTGGGTATCGACGCGATCGTCCTCTCGACCCAGCACACCGAGGCGGCCCTGGACCCCGTCACCGACAACATGTCCGACGCGGCCCGCCGGGAGATCATCGACAAGATCATCCGCCCGGTGGTGCAGGCCGAGCGCCCCGACTTATGGAGCGAGAGCATCAAGTTTCATATCAACCCGACCGGGCGGTTCCTGATCGGCGGTCCGCACGGCGACTCCGGGCTGACCGGGCGGAAGATCATCGTGGACACCTACGGCGGGCGCGGGCGTCACGGCGGGGGGGCCTTCAGCGGCAAGGATCCCAGCAAGGTGGATCGCTCGGCCGCCTACATGGCCCGCTACATCGCCAAGAACATCGTCGCCGCCGGGCTGGCCGATGAATGCGAGGTGCAGCTCGCCTACGCCATCGGCGTGGCCGAGCCGGTGAGCGTGTTCGTCGATACGCACGGCACCGGCAAGGTGGATGAGGACCTGCTGTCGAACCTGGTGCGCGATCACTTCCCGCTCACCCCCGCGGGCATCATCCGGCACCTTCAGCTCAAGCGGCCGATCTACCGTCAGACGGCCCGGAACGGGCACTTCGGCCGGACCGGCGAGGCCTTCACCTGGGAAGTGACCGACATGGCCGACAAGCTCCGACGCGCGGCCGCGAAGTGAGCGCGTCCCGCGACTCTCAGTGCGCGGTTTCGGCATATCCCCCTCCCGTCTGCCGCGCGCGGCGCAGGCGGGTTCCCGACGGGCGCTGCTCCGATGACGAGCACCGCTTCGTGATTCCTTCTGACGCCCGGCGTTCCGCGGACGTGATGAGTCGGGGTCCGGGGGCCGTTTTACGGACCTGCACCGCGTTCATCTCCCACCGATAATGATGCGAGGGGAACGGCGGCAAACCGCCGTTGAGGTGATCGGTCAAGCCGACAGCGTGGTTGTCCGATGCCCTTGCGGATGGGCTTGACGCCGGCACCGCCGATAATCGGGCGGTGCAAGCCGTTGAGCGGACGCGGGCCGGTGATGCATGGCGAGCCGGCTCGAAGGGAAGGGGGAAGCACATGCGCGGATTGTTTGACCCGGCCCACATTTCGTCTACCATGAACCCCGGCATGGTTCGTTCGGGTTTCCATTCCTGGCGCCGGCCGGCGGCGAAGCTTCGGGCCGTCTTGTGGTTCATGGCGCTGGCCGCGCCGGCCGGCTGCGTGGTGGACCGCCGGCCGTCCGGGCGCCAGGCCGAGCTCTTCGACCGCGCCGGGCGGACCTACTACATCGACGGCGCGGGCAACTGGGGCTACGGCGTCACCGAGGTGCAGGACGGCCTTCAGCGCGCCGGGTATCACGGCAACGTCATCAACTTTCGATGGTCGTACACCTTCAACCCGGCCCTGGATCAGACCATCGGGCGGGTCGCGGCCCGGGCCCGGGCCAAGGATCTGGCCAAGGAGATCACCGCCTACCTGGCCAGATACCCGGACAATCACGTGAACATCATCGCCCTGTCGGCGGGGACGGGCGTGGCGGTCTGGGCCTGCGAGGCTCTTCAGCCGCCGGCGAAGGTCCACAACCTCATCCTCCTGGGTTCGAGCCTTTCGTCGCGCTATGACATGCGCAAGGCGCTCGAGAACATCGAGGGAGGGGTGTGGGTTTATTATTCGCCCTATGACCAGGTGTTGAACGGCCCGGTGCGGGCCCTGGGCACCATCGACGGCGAACTGGGCGTCGATTCGGCCGGGCTGGTGGGCCTGCATCCGCCCGGCCTCAAGAGCGATAAGATCCACAACATCGGCTGGTCGGCCCGCTGGGAGCGCTACGGGTGGGGCGGGGCGCACACCGATGCCACCAGCGAGCCGTTCGTACGCCATGAACTCTCCAAGCACATTCTGCCGCCCAAGGCCGCGGACATGCCCGCCACGCGCCCCGCTCAAACCATGGCCACCGTCGTCCAAGCTCAGTGAACCCGGCTACGGGACGGAATCGGCGGAGCGGGCGAATGCGTCCATTCCAGAACCGCCGCACGTTGTCGCCGCCTGACCCGTCACGGACCCCCCTCACGACCCTGCGAACCGGGGGGCTTGGTTTGGGTTTCGTGTGGGTCTACAATGGCGGACTTGGCCGAAGGGGGCGCGGTAGAGCCCTCGCCGCGCCGACACGTGCGGAGCAGACTCCGCGCGGGAGCGGCTCTCGCGCGGAAACGAGCCCGGCAGCGCCGACGGAAGAACCGCTCGGGCTGAAGCGCCGCGCGGGCTCCAGGCCCGCGGCTGCCCGATGTCGGGGCACATGGGAGCGCAGGGAGGCATGGCTTCGTCGTCGATCCACATCCGCGGCGCGCGCGAGCACAATCTGCGCGACGTGTCGCTCGAACTGCCCCGCAACCGGTTGATCTGCTTCACCGGCGTCTCCGGGAGCGGCAAGAGCAGCCTGGCGTTCGACACGCTCTACGCCGAGGGGCAACGCCGCTACATCGAGTCGCTCAGCGCCTACGCCCGGCAGTTCCTCGGCCAGCTCGCCAAGCCGGACGTGGACCAGATCACGGGCCTGAGCCCGGCCATCGCCATCCAGCAGAAGGCCACCGGCTGGAACCCGCGCAGCACGGTCGGGACCGTGACCGGCATCTACGATTTTCTCCGCGTGCTTTTCGCCCGGGTGGGTCACCAGCATTGCCCGCGTTGCGGCCGGCGGATCACCGCCCAGACGGCCGAGTCGATCCTGGCCCGCATCCTGGCGCTGCCCGAGGGGACCGCCTTCCTGGTGCTCGCACCCGTGATTCGCGGCCAGAAGGGCGAGCACGTCGATCTGCTCGACGACCTGCGCCGGCGGGGCTACGTGCGGGCCCGCATCGACGGGCAGGTGGTCTCGCTCTCGGAGGCGCCCCGGCTCGGGCGGCACAACCGGCACGACATCGAGGTGGTCATCGATCGGCTGACCCTCCGCGAGGGGGTGCGGGCCAGGCTGGCCGAGGCGGTCGAGGCGGCGCTGACGCTGGGCGAGGGCACGCTGATCATCGCGCCGGCCGAACCGGGCGGTAGACGATCCGCCACCGGCGATGCGCCGGTCCCCCGCGCACCGGAGCCGGCCGTGCCGCCGCTGCAAGCCGACCTGGTGCTCTCGTCCCGATACGCCTGCACCGAGTGCGGGATCGGTTTCGACGCCCCCTCGCCGCAGTTGTTCAGTTTCAACTCGCCCGCCGGGATGTGTCTGGCCTGCGACGGAATGGGAACGCGCTACGATTTCGACCCGGATCTGCTGGTGCCCGATCCGAACCTGCCGTTCTTCGCCCCGTGCGTGGCCCCGATGCGCACCCGGCCGGGGCGCTGGCGGCGGCACATCTACAACGGCGTGGCCCGGCACCTGGGCTTCGACATCACGCAGCCGTGGAAGAAGCTGCCGGCCCGGGCCCGCGAGGCGCTGCTCTACGGCACCGGCGAGGAGCACATCACCTTCGAGTGGCGCAGCGGGCGGGGCGTGTGGAAGCACGGCGGGACGTTCGAGGGCGTCATCGCCGAGCTGAAGCGCAACTACCGGCAGGCCAAGGCCGATTTCGTCCGCGAATACTACGAGAAATTCATGCGGCTGACCCGCTGCGAGGAGTGCGGAGGGGCCCGGCTCAATCCCCAGGCCCGGGCCGTCCGGTTCGGCGGCCTGGCGCTGCACGAGCTGTGCGCCCAGTCGGTGGGCCAGGCCCGGAAGTTTTTCGAGTCGCTGGAGTTGACCGCCACCGAAAGCCTGATCGCCGCGGAGGTGCTCAAGGAAGTGCGCGGCCGGCTGGAGTTCCTGTCCAACGTGGGGCTGGATTACCTGACCCTGGACCGGACCGCCCCGACGCTCTCGGGCGGCGAATCGCAGCGCATCCGGCTGGCGGCCCAGATCGGCTGCGGGCTGGTGGGCGTGCTCTACGTGCTGGACGAACCCTCCATCGGTCTGCACCCGCGCGACAACCGCCAGCTTCTGGCCAGCCTCAAGAAGCTGCGCGACATGGGCAACACCGTCATCGTGGTCGAGCACGACGAGGAAACCATGCGGGCGGCCGACCTGATCGTCGATTTCGGCCCCGGCCCGGGGGTGCGCGGCGGGCAGGTGGTAGCGGCCGGGACCATCGGGCAGATCGCGGCCAGCGACAAGTCGCTGACCGGCGCCTATCTGTCCGGCCGGCGGGAAATCGGCATACCCAGGCAGCGACGACCGGTGATCGAAGCATCGCCCGATGGTTCAGCGGCCTCGCCCGCGACGCCTGGAACACGCGCGGAAAGGAAAGGAAAACCCCGTTTCCCAAGGCGCCCGCGCGGGGGCTCAACAGGGGGGCCGCCTTGAAGATGGTCGGAAGTGGAGACGACAAGACACGGTCTGAAGCCGCGGGAGGACAGCGCTGGCTCGTCGTGCGCGGGGCGCGGCACAACAACCTGCGCCACATCGACGCGGCCTTTCCGCTGGGGCGGTTCATCTGCGTCACCGGCGTGTCGGGCAGCGGCAAGAGCTCGCTGGTGGTGGACATCCTGCGCGAGCGGCTGGCCCGCGACCTGAACGGAGCGGAGAACGTCTCGCCGGGGGCCCACGACGGGATCGAGGGCCTCGAGCACCTCGACAAGGTCATCGACATCGACCAGACGCCCATCGGCCGGACGCCGCGCAGCAACCCGGCCACGTACATCAAGGTCTTCGACGAGATCCGCGACCTGTACGCCCGGCTGCCGGACGCCAAGGTCCGCGGCTACAGGCCCGGGCGGTTCAGCTTCAACGTGGCCTGCGGACCGGCCGGCGGGGGGCGCTGCGAGGCCTGCGAGGGCAACGGCGCCAACCGCATGGACATGGAGTTCCTGGCCGACGTGTGGGTCCCCTGTCCGGTCTGCGGCGGGCACCGCTTCAACCGCGAGACCCTGCAAATCCGCTACAAAGGCAAGAGCATCGCCGACGTGCTGGAGATGGACGTCCAGGAGGCCCTGGGCCATTTCCAGAACATCCCCAGGATCGAGGCCATGCTGCGCACCCTGCACGACGTGGGCCTCGATTACCTCAAGCTGGGGCAATCCTCGACCACGCTCTCGGGCGGCGAGGCCCAGCGCATCAAGCTGGCCAGAGAGCTGGTCAAGCGGAGCACCGGACGGACGCTCTACCTCCTCGACGAGCCGACCACCGGATTGCACTTCGAGGACATCCGCCGGCTGCTCGAGGTGCTGCACGGGTTCGTGGACTCGGGCAACACCGTGGTGGTGATCGAGCACAACCTCGACGTCATCAAGACCGCCGACTGGGTCATCGACCTGGGGCCCGAGGGCGGCGAAGGCGGCGGCGAGATCGTCGTGGCGGGCACCCCCGAACAGGTGGCCGCCTGCGAACGGTCCTACACCGGGCAGGCGCTCCGGCCGCTCTTGAGCAACGGGGCCGGTCCCGCACACAAGAGAAGGCACCGGCGAGAAGCCGCCGCCGCACGGGCCGCTGCCGCACCGACTGCCGCCGCGACCAGCGGTGCCGCGGCCGAATCGGGCGAGGTCGTGGTCGTCGGCGCCGCCCAGCACAATCTCAAGAACGTCACCGTGCGCTTCCCGCGCAGGCGGACCACCGTCTGCACCGGCGTCTCGGGCAGCGGTAAGAGCAGCTTCGCACTCGATACCGTCTACGCCGAGGGTCAACGGCGCTACGTCGAATCGCTCAGCTCCTATGCCCGCCAGTTCCTGGGTCAGGTGGCCAAGCCCCGGGTCGAGCACGTGGAAGGACTCTCGCCGGCCATCAGCATCGAGCAGAAGACCGCCAGTCGCTCGCCGCGCTCGACCGTTGGGACGGTCACGGAAATCTACGACTACATGCGCGTGCTCTGGGCCCGCATCGGGCGGCCCTACTGCCCTCGCTGCGAGGTGCCCATCGGGACGCAGACCTCCGATGAAATCGTCGATCGCGTCCTGGCCCTGCCCGCGGGAACCAAGGCCCTGCTGCTGGCCCCCGTCGAACGGGCCGGCCACGAGGACTACGCCGACCTTTTCGCCCGCGAGAAGGCCAACGGCTTCACCCGCGTCCGCGTGGACGGGCAGGTGTACGAGTTGTCGAAGCCCCCGGCGCTGGATCGCCGCAGCCGGCATCAGGTCGAACTGGTGGTGGACCGCCTAGTCATCCGCCCGGCGGCCCGGGCCCGCGTCGCCGACTCGGTGGAGATGGCCCTGTCGCTGGGCGGCGGCTGGATGACCCTGGCGCCGGTGGAGCCGCCCGCCGGCGAGATCCGGTTCTCCCAGCGCCGTTCGTGCGTGCAGTGCGGCACCAGCTATGAGGAACTCACGCCGCATCACTTCTCGTTCAACGGCCGGCTGGGCTGGTGCGAGCAGTGCGAGGGACTGGGCACGCAGACCGGCACCAGCGTGGACATGATCGTGCCCCGACCGCGCGAGTCGATCCGCGGCGGGGCCGTCGCCGGCTGGGAGAACGTCGCGGGCAACCCGCTGCTGGCCGCGATGATCGGCAAGGTGCTCGAGGCACTGGGCCACGACCTGGATACGCCCTGGCACGCGCTGTCGGAGGAGGCCCGCCATGCGATTCTCTTCGGGACCGGCGCGAGGTGGTTCGAGCTGCCCAGGGGGGTGCGCTTCCAATGGAAGGGTTTTTATCCGGCCATCGACGAGGCCACCCGCTCGAGCTGGCAATACCGCCATCGCCTCAGCCACCTGACCAGCGAAATGCCCTGCCGGCGCTGCGGCGGAAGCCGGCTGCGGCCCGACGCGGCCGCCGTGCGCGTCGGGGGCCGGACCATCGTGGAGGTCTGCCGCCTGCCGCTGGACGCCGCCCTGGCGTTCTTCAAGGCCCTCAGGCTCGAGGCCCGCGAAAAGAAGGTGGCCGGCGAACTGCTGACCGAAATCCGCAACCGGCTCACCTTCCTGGTGGACGTGGGCCTGGAGTACGTGACGTTGAACCGCTCGGCCCCCACGCTCTCCGGCGGCGAGTCGCAGCGCATCCGCCTGGCCTCGCAGATCGGCAGCGGGCTGACCGGCGTGCTCTACGTGCTCGACGAGCCGACCATCGGCCTGCATCCGCGCGACAACCGCCGGCTCATCGCCGCCCTCGCCCGCCTGCGCGACCTGGGCAACACGCTGCTGATGGTCGAGCACGATCGCGAGGTGATCGAGCGGGCCGATCACGTGCTCGATTTCGGACCGGGCGCCGGCGTGGACGGCGGGCGGGTCGTCGCCCAGGGCCCGCCGAAAAAGCTGGCCCGAAGCCGCGAGTCGCTCACCGGCCGATACCTGGCCGGACGGGAGGTCATTCCCGTTCCAACGCAGCGTCGGCCGGGCAACGGGCGGAAGCTCAGGATCCTCGGCGCCCGCCACAACAACCTGAAGAACCTCGACGTCGACCTCCCGCTGGGCTGCTTCGTGGCCGTCACCGGCGTTTCCGGCAGCGGCAAGAGTTCGCTGGTCGGCGACGTGCTCTACGCCGCTCTGGCCAAGAGGCTGCACCGGGCCACGGTGGCGCCCGGCGGGCACGACGACATCCTCGGGCTGGAGGCCATCGACAAGGTCATCAACGTCGATCAGTCGCCGATCGGCAACTCTCCCGCCAGCAACCCGGCCACCTACACCGGCGCGTTCGACCTGATCCGCGAGCTGTTCGCCCGGCTGCCGGACGCCAAGGTCCGCGGCTACGGGGTCAACCGCTTCAGCTTCAACCGCCCCGGCGGGCGCTGCGAGGCCTGCGAGGGCAACGGGCAGCGCTGCATCGAGATGCACTTCCTGCCCGACGTGTGGATCACCTGCGAGACCTGCGGGGGAAAGCGCTTCAAGCCCGAAACGCTCGAAATCCGCTACAAGGGCCGGAGCATCGCCGACGTGCTGGAGATGCGGATCAGCGAAGCCCTGGTCCTGTTCGAGAACGTGCCGAAGATCCGGCGGATGCTTCAGACGCTCGCCGACGTGGGGCTGGGCTACCTGTCGCTGGGCCAGCCGGCCCCGACGCTCTCGGGCGGCGAGGCCCAGCGCGTCAAGCTGGCCGCCGAACTCGGCCGGCCCAGCACCGGCAAGACGCTTTACATCCTCGACGAGCCGACCACCGGCCTGCATTTCGACGACCTGCGCAAGCTCCTGCTCGTGCTGCACCGCTTCTGCGACGCCGGCAACACCGTGGTGGTCATCGAGCACAACCTGGACGTCATCAAGACCGCCGACTGGGTCATCGACCTGGGGCCGGAGGGCGGGCAGGCCGGCGGTCAGATCGTGGCCGAGGGCCCGCCCGAGCGGGTCGCCGCGACGCCCGGCTCGCACACCGGGGCCATTCTGGCCGAGGTGCTGGCCCGCGATCCGAAACGGCCGCGCGAAACCTTCGACCCGCGCCAGGCGGCCGAGCCGCCGCCGGACCTGGCCGCCCTCGAGGAGGCCGTCGGCGACGCCGCCATGCCCTGGGAGGTCAACGGCCGCAGGTGGCACACCCGCGAGCGCGTCGGCCATCGCGGCGAAAAGGTCCGCTGGGAGGGCGAGGCACTCGAATGGCTGATCGACGAGATCGAGGCCGCCGGCAAGGGCCGCTTCGGCAAGACCAACTACAACCACCGCAGTCGGGTCGAGATCAAGGTGAGCGGCAGTGACGTGCCCTGGTTCTTCCACGCCCGCACCGGCGGGCCATGGCTGCTGGACGCCACCTTCCGCGTGCCGACCCGGGCCTTCTCGGCCGCCGAGGTCCGACGGCTCGTGCCCCTGGCGCCGCTGGACGAGCTTGACGACCTGCCCATCTACGGGTCCGAGCCGCGGGTCACCGTCCGCCACTCCGGCCGGACCACCGACGACATCCGCCTGCTCATCCACGGGAAAAAGGAGATCGCCACGCCCGGCGGGCGCGAGTTCATCCGCCGCGCGGTGCGGTCGTATTTCCGCCTGCTCAAACATCACCGGGAGGACGTGGCCCAGGCCCAGCCCTGGAAGGTGAACGGCCGACAGTGGCACCTTTCTCAGCAGATGCTGGGCAAGCGGACGAAGCAGTGGTCCGGTGCGCTGATCGTGCAGATGCTGGGCCTGTTCAAGAAGTGGGCCCCCAAGGCCCGCGAGGACTGGACCCGCAAGGTCATGGTTACGCTGGCCCATCCGGGGGTGCCGGGCGTGTGGGCCCGGCTGGTGACCAACCAGCCCGAGGCCATGCGCGTCGAGGTCCACGTGGGCCGCAACCAGTTCACGCCGGCCATGATCGACCGCCTCGGCCGCGACGTCGAAATCCGCAACAACGCCGTCGAGCCGCCCAAGGTGACGTTCCAGGTTCAGCGCCTCGAACAGTGCGATTCAGGGCAGTTGGAACGCCTGGTGAAGGAATCCATCGCCGCGTTGACCAGGGGGGCCGGCGGCGACTTGCCGACCGCGGGCCGGTGAAACAGCCGCGACCGTCGGGGAGCGGTTCACTGCCTTCGCCGCCCTCACATGACGGTGAAGTACACGTCGGCGGCGAAATCGAGGTTTTCGGCGGTGATGACCACGGGCTCGCCGCGGTATTCGCACCAGTTCTTGGCCAGCATGAGCAGGTCGCGCGGCTGGCAGCAGCGGAACGGCCGGCCGGTGGCCTTGTACCGCGTCTCGATGAGCCGGGTGACCAGCTCCTCCTTGTGCTCCACGCCGATCACGCGGGACATGATCCGGAACAGCTCGCGGAACTCCTCCTCCGTCGGGTCGCAGACGTTGATCTTGTAGGGAATCCGCCGCAGGAAGGCGTCGTCCACCAGGTCCTTGGGCTCCAGGTTGGTCGAGAAGATCAGCAACTGGTCGAAGGGCACCTGGATCTTCTGCCCGTTGGCCAGGGCCAGGAAGTCGTAGCGCTTCTCGAGCGGCACGATCCAGCGGTTGAGCAGCTCGACGGGGTTCATGCGCTGCCGGCCGAAGTCGTCGATGACCAGCGTGCCCGAGTTGCTCTTGAGCTGCATGGAGGCCTCGGAAATCTTGGTGGTGGTGTTGTAGCGGACCTCCAGGGCGTCCATGGTCAGTTCGCCGCCCACGATCACCGTCGGGCGGGTGATCCGCACCCAGCGCTCATCGAGCGGATCGGCCTTGAGCAGCCCGGTCTTGGACGTCGGCACGGGGTTGTGGATCTCGGCGTCGAAGAGCTTGATGATGAAGCCGTCCACGTGGATGCAATAGGGGATGTAGATCTCGTTGCCGAAGCAGCGGGTGATGCGTTCGGCGATGCTGGTCTTGCCGTTGCCGGGATAGCCGTAGAGGAACATGCCCCGCCCGGAGTTGATGGCCGGGCCCAGGGTGGCGAACATTTTGGTGTTGATGAGCAGGTCGCTGAAGGCCTCGCGCAGGCGGGCCTCGTCGGGTTTCTCGGTGGTGATGGACTGGGCCTTGACCGCCTGAACGTAGGCGCTCAGCGGCACCGGGGCCGGCCCGACGTACATGCACTCCTCCAGGTAGCGGCGGGCGCGGTCCCGGCCGGTTTCGGTGAGCGTGTAGGTGAAGTCGCCCATGCTGGCGGCCCCCACGTAGCCGACGAGCTGCTGGCGTTTCAGGTCGGCCAGACGCTCGACGACCAGGGGATGCGGCAACGCCAGCGTGGCGGCCAGCTTGGCCCCCGTCGCCGAGCCCATTCCCAGCAGGGCTTTGAACAGGATCGCGTCCACCATCGCCTCGCTGA
>JABRVU010000329.1:0-7955 GCA_039961895.1 Phycisphaerae bacterium
TTCTGCGCCACCTGCTGCGGCTGGTCATCCTCTCCGGCGAGATGCTGGCCCTGACCGCCGACCCGGACTACGCCCGCCTGGGCGAGACCGCCACCGCCGCCTGCCGCCGGGTGGACCCGCGCTACACCGACCGCTTCCTCGAACAGGCCGAGGCGGTGAAGAAGATGTCCCCGGCTTGACGATCACATCTGCCAGCCATCGGCCGGGGCACAGCTTTGAAGCCGCGCGGGGCTTGTGCTAACGTATGGCCCGGCTCGGGCCCGGCGCTTCGACCGCGGGTGGGTCGGTTTTGAGGATCGGACGCATGAAACTGGGGTTCAGTTCGTTGGGATGCCCGGAGTGGGACTTGGAGACGATCGTCGCCCAAGCCAAGTCCCTCGGCTACGACGGCGTCGAGCTGCGCGGCCTGCAGGGGCAGATGCATCTGCCGGCCTGCCCGGCCCTGCGCCGCGATCCGCGCGGCGTGGCGTCACTGTTCAAGGATGCCCACGTCGAGCTGGTCTGCCTGGGGACGGGCAACTCGTTCCACTGGACCGAGCCCAGGCGGCTGGCGACCGAAAAGGCCCAGACCCGCGAGTTCCTGGAGCTGGCCGGCGAGTTGGGCTGCCCGTTCGTCCGCGTATTCGGCGATGAAGTGCCGCGCTATGAGGACAAGAACGCCACCCTGCTGCGGATCGTGGCCGCGTTGCGCGAGCTGGCCCCGGTGGCCGCCGCCAACAAGGTCACGCTGCTGCTGGAGAACCACGGCGACTTCGCCGGCAGCCGGGACCTGTGGTTCATCCTCGACGCGGTGAACCACCCGGCGGTGCGCGGCTGCTGGCATCCGTGTCATGGGAAAGCGGCCGGCGATCGCCCGACCCTGGCCGTCCCCCGGCTGGGGCGCAAGATCGCCCTGACCCACGTGGTGGACGGGAAGTTCACCGCTCAGGGCGCCCTCGAGGTGTACGTTCTGCCGGGCGACGGCGACGTGGACATGGGGCTCGTTTTTGACCTGCTCCGCGGCGTGGCCTATGACGGGTATCTGATGTTCGAGTGGCCCAAGCTGTGGGTGCCGGCCCTGGCCGGGCCCGAGCAGGCCCTGCCGGCGGCGCTCTCCAAGATGAAGGCCCTGCTCGCGGAGCTCGAGAAGGTCAAGGAGCTCACCGCCTACAAGGGCGACAAGAACACGCCGCGCTATGCCAAGCCGGCGGGCCGGGCGTGAGGCCCCGACGTGGGCCGGTTCGAAAGGTGCTCCGGCGGGATCAGGCGGCGGTGAGAAGATGCCGTGCATGTCGAAGGATCGACCGGGCCGGGCCTGGGTCTGGGTGACGTTCGCGTCGGCCGTGGCGCTCAGCTCGCTGCTGGCGACCTGGCTGCTGGCCTGGTCGGTTGAACGGGGGCCGGCGCGAGTCGTCCACGGCCTGGCCGGTTTAAGCGCGATCCTGGCCGGCGTCGGCTACAGCCTTTCTCGCCGAAGGTGTTCGGCCCCCTCGCTGCCGATCGACCTCCCGAGTCCGCCGCTCCCCTCCGGCGCCGCAGGGGAATCCCCGGCCCAGGCCCGTTGCGGACAGGGGGGCAGCGGCGCTGACGCTCATTCCGACCCCGCGACGCGGTTCCGCTCCGCGGCGGCCATCGCGGGGCTGTTGGCCTTCCTGCTCATGGTGTTTCAGGCCGTCTTTGAGACGGTCGCGCGCACGACTTCGTTCTCGTTCGGCTCGACGCCGCGGGCCCAGCTCTGGGCGACGGGGCGGCTGGATCTCTGCGCGATCTGCGTGTCCGTCATCCTCCTGTGGCTGGCCACCCGCGACCGGCAGATGGTCACCGTGCTGTTCTGGATACTGATCTTCGCCGGGCTGTGGGAGGCCCTGCTCATCCCGCCGTACGAACGGCGCGAGGCGGGTGGATACGTGCATGAAGTGGCCACGGCCTGGTCGAGCCTCTTCCTGATCGGGTCGGCGGGGCTGGTGGTGATCTTCACGGCGGCCGGCGGCATGCTCGAAAGCCGTCGGCGGGCCCGGGCCTGGCCGGGCGAATTGTGGAAGCTCGCCGAGCCCTTGCCGGCCTGGCCCGGTTTTCGGTACAGCGCCGGCGTGGTCGGCGTGCTCGTGCTGATCCTCGGATGCGTGCACCTGGCCAGGCCAATGACGCCGGCGGCCGCGCTGGCGGCCGGGGCGGCCATGCTGGCCCTGGCTCACCGGCGATGGGAAGAAAACCTGGCCGACGTCGGCCTGGGCCTCCTGACCCTGGGAGTGGCGTCCCTGGTCGCGCTGTGGCGGCCGACGCCGCGATCAGAGTCGGATTTCTTTGTCGAGGTCTTCAATCGGGTGCTGGTCGGCCTGGCTTTGATGACCGCGTTCTGGCACTGGCTGTCCGGCGTCTGGCTCCAGCAGTTGGACGGCGGACGGGCCTGGACGACCGCCGGGCGGTTGCTGCGTCCCGCCCGGCGCGTGGGGTTCCTGGCCGGGGCGGCCGGACTGCTGGTCTCGATGCATCTGGCCATCTGGCCGCTGCTGCCCTATTCGGCGCCGGTTCACTCCGCCTGGCAATGGTCCTGGGGCATGGGGGGCAATATCCTGCTGATCGCGGCCCTGGCGTATTCGGCGCTTCAGACGGGCAAAACGACGCTGGCCTGGCTGGCGGTGATGGCCTGCGCCTCTTCGGCGGCGTACGTCATGAGCCGGAACACCGGCTCGGCGCCCATGAACGTCTGGGGCCGGCTTTGGCCGATGATCATGCCCCTGCTGGCGGGGGCGCTGCTGCTGCTCGCGGCGGCGGTGCATCGCAGCCGGCGATGGGCGCCGTTCTGGGAGCCGCTCTATCTGTCCGGGTTGCTGATTCTGCCGATGGCGGCCATCACCGGCGTCTCGCTGGTCGAACAATGGCCGCTGCCGGGCTGGGTGCCGGCGGCGACCTTCGCGGGCCTGACGGGGGTCTACGGCCTGGCCGCCTGGCGGCCCGGACCGCGCGGCTTCCTCATCGTGGCCGGAATCTGCGCCGCGGTCGCTATCTACATGACCGTGTAACCGTCCCCAACCGCACCGGCTGATCCTCGTCTCCGCCCCGGCGTTGCGTCGGACAAGGCGGCGGAGCGGAGCACTAAGACCTGGAACTGATGACTACCTCTCCGTGGCCCCATGGTGAGGGTGCGAGACGCAACCGGCGGAGGGAATGAACGCAGCGACCTGCCCCCATGCAGGCCGTGGCAGGCCCCAGACCATTCCACGACCGGCCCATGGGCCGGTCGCTACGGAACCCGCGTCGCGCGGATCCTGTCACGGGCCCCCGTGGTGAGCATCCCGGCTCTACCCCCAGCCCGACGAACGGCTATGATGGTTCCATCGGCACCGGCATCCTGATGGGGAGGACGAAATGGACCGACCTTCCACGGTGGGCGCGCTCAAGGCGGCGGGATATCGGCCGCGCTCGGTCCGCGATGAGCTGCGCGAGAACCTGGTGCGCAAGCTGCGCGCCGGCGAGGAGATTTTTCCCGGCATCATCGGTTACGACGAAACGGTCGTCCCGCAGGTCATCAACGCGATCCTGAGCAGACACGACATGCTGTTCCTCGGGCTGCGCGGCCAGGCCAAGACGCGCATCCTGCGGGCCTTGCCGTCGCTGCTGGACGAGTATACGCCCACCCTGGCCGGGGCCGAGCTGCTCGACGACCCGCTCGAGCCGCGCTTCCGCCGCTCGAAGATGATCCTGGCCGAGCGCGGCGACGCCGCCGAGCTGCGCTGGGTGCACCGGGACGAACGCTACCATGAGAAGCTGGCCACCCCCGACGTGACCATCGCGGACCTGCTCGGCGAGGTGGACCTGGTCAAGCACGCGGAGGGGCGATACCTGGCCGATGAGGAGATCATCCATTTCGGGCTCATCCCGCGGACCAACCGGGGCATCTTCGCCATCAACGAGCTGCCCGACCTGGCCCCCCGCATCCAGGTGGGGCTGTTCAACGTGCTCGAGGAGCGCGACGTGCAGATTCGCGGCTTTCCGGTGCGGCTGCCGCTGGACATCTGCATGGTGTTCAGCGCCAACCCGGAGGACTACACCAACCGCGGGCGGATCGTCACGCCGCTCAAGGACCGCATCGGCTCGGTGATCCGCACGCACTACCCGCGCAGCCTGGAGGAATCGCTGCGGATCACCCGCGAGAACGCCTGGGTGGAGCGCGGGCCGGACGGGCAGACGCCGCGGGTCGTGGTGCCCAGGTTCATGGCCGAGATCGTGGAGGAGTTCATCCGCCTGGCCCGCGGCAGCCCGCACGTCAACCAGCAGTCCGGCGTGTCGGTGCGGGCCTCGATCGCCTGCCTGGAGGCCCTGGTCTCCAACGCCGAGCGGCGGGGCATCCTGCTGGGCGAGCGCGAGGTCATGCCGCGGGTCTCGGACCTGGTCCACGTGTCGGCGGCGGTTCACGGCAAGATCGAGATGGTCCTGGCCGAGGACGAGCAGGCCGAGGACAAGCTCATCGCGGCCCTGCTGGGCGAGGCGGTCAAGAACATCGCCGCCAACTATTTCGACGTCGGCGAGATGGACGGCATCGTCGAGCAGTTCAAAGGGGCCAAGGTCAACCTGGAGGTGGGCGACGACATCCGGGCCGCCGCCCTGGTCGAGTCGCTGGGGGCGCTCAAGGGGCTCCTGGCCGCGGCCCGGTCGGTGGCCCGCGAGGCCGGGCTGCCCGCCGATCAACCCGCGGCCGTGGCCGCCGCCTCCGAGTTCATCCTCGAAGCCCTCTACGTCAACAACCGCTTGAGCAAGTACGTCTATCGCGGCAGCACGTTCTACAAGCGCTGAGGCGGTGCGGAGCACCAACCCAGGAGGAGTGTGACCGGTGCGCGGAATGCATCCTCGACGCGGACAACATCGACGTTTCACGGCGGTGCTGGCGCTGCTGGCCGCTTCGGCGGGTTGCCATGCCCCCATTCATCGGGGTCCGACCGGCCGGGAGCGGCTTCAACCTCCCGTTCGCGCCGTCTGGGTCACGCGGACGCAATACCGCTCGCCGGCCGACGTCGCCCGGGTGATGGAAAACTGCCGCCAGGCAGGCTTCAACCACGTCGTCTTTCAGGTCCGCGGCAACGGGACGGTCTTCTATCCTTCCCGGCTCGAGCCCTGGGCCGAGCAGTTCGATTTCCAATCGCCGGGCTTCGATCCACTGGCCGTCGCCTGCCAGGAAGCCCACGCCCGGGGATTGCTTCTGCACGCCTGGGTCAACGTCATGCCGGCCTGGCGGGGCACCCGCCCGCCGTCGCACCCCGACCAGCTTTACAACAAGCGCCCCGAGTGGTTCTGGTACGATCAGCATGGCCGGCGCCAGGCCCTCTCGAGCTTCTACGTGAGCCTCAACCCCTGCCTGCCCGAGGTGCGCGCGTACCTGGTCGAGGTCTTCCGCGAGCTGATCACCGGCCACGACGTGGACGGCCTGCACATGGATTACATCCGCTTCCCCAATGAGCCGCCGGCCATTCCCGAGGGCAGCGGCCTGGACTATCCGCGCGACGCGAAAACGCTGGCCCTCTATCGGGCGGCCACCGGCAAGGCCCCCGACGACGACCCGGCCGAGTGGAACCGCTGGCGCACGCAACAGGTCACCGAGCTGGTCCGGGCCATCCGGGCGATGACCCGGCGGGTCCGCCCGACGCTGATGCTGACCGCCTCGCTGGGCACCAACCCGGCGGGGAGCCTGCGCCACTTCCGCGACGACCTGGCCTGGGCCCGCGAGGGGCTGCTGGACGGCGCCTTTCCCATGAACTATAAGCCCGACCGCGAGCAGTTCGTCGAGGGCCTGCGGTGCTGGCTGCCGCTGCGCGATCGGGTGCAGGTGATCCCCGGGCTGTGGTTCGCGCCGCGGCTCCCGACGCAGGAGGGCATCGAAGTCGTCAGGCAGCAGATCCAGGCGGCGGTGGAATCGACCGGCAACTTCTGCCTCTTCTCATACTCCTCGCTGTTCGGAGGCGACGATGAAGGCGGCCTGACCGCTTCTCCGGCCGCCACGCGCCCCGCCGGCTCGCGCCGGGGCGCCGGCCGCGATCCGCGACCGCAGCGCCGGGCCGATCTGATTCCCTTCATCAGGAGCCTGGCCGCCGCCGAGTTCATCCTCGAAGCCCGCTACGTCAACAACCGCTTGAGCAAGTACGTCTATCGATGACGTCGCCATCGGCGCGGAGGCCGTCGGGGAGTTTCGATTCGAGGTTCCATCCGCAACGCCCGTCTATGATCTTGTCAACAACGCCCGCTACCTTGCGGCGGCGGACGGTTGTCGGGTGGATCAGCTTGACGCCGTGGCTTGTGCCTTTGCGGAAGTGCCGAAGGAACCCTCGTCGGACCTCGATCATCAGGGAGATACCCTCACGGCACAGGGCGGGAGTCAGGCGGGGCTTCCTGCCGCGGCGGTGGCCGGCTTGCGATGGGTCATGGGTTCCGCGGCTGATGCGGCTATCGTGGGACAAAAAGCAGGCGGATGGACCGCCGACGACCACGTGAGCCGGTACCCCCACGGGCCGCCGGCATCCGATCAGAAGCATCCGCTTCGCCGGCGATTCCTCGAACCCCGGCTTCCGGTCCTCCAGCGCCCCCTTCAGCCGCGACAGCGCGGGATTGTTGACGCGACGGCCGCTCTCCGTGGCAGCCGTGGAGCATCGAAGCCGCTCCACGGCTCGCCCTCAGGTCATGATGCCGCGTTGAGCAAGCTTCTCTCTTGGCGGGCGCCCTCCGGTTTCGTACTTTATCGCCTCCGCGTCCAGGCCGGGTCGGCGTACTTGGCGCGGAGCTCTTCGGCGCGTTGAAGTTCGTCGGGGCGCATCGTCTCGGGCCCGCCGACCGGTCCGCCGGCGATCAGGCGTGCGATCGCGGTCAGGCAGGAAGCCACGTCGATATCGGCGAAATCGGAGACGGCCGCGCAGACCTGCTGTTCGAACCGGCGTTTCAGGATCAGCGAGCCGTGCTGGAGGACGGCCGACGGCGTCCGCCGCTGGGCGCTGCCCACGAGCTTGCGCCCGCCGGCCAGCAGGTCGAAGCGGCTGTGCCGCTCGAAGCAGAAGAACGGCCCGCCGTGCGAGCAGCCCATGGGGGCGTCGCCTCCCACGCGCTGGGCGGGCACGCCGCGCTCGACGAGGACGGCGGCCAGCGCCGCGTGCACCCGCTCATAGAGGCCGATCGACCCGGCCCCTTCGAGCCACGGATGCCCGAGCGGCAGGGTGAGCGAATAGGTGAGTTCGAGATCGTGCAGAATCGCGCCGCCGCCGGTCTGCCGCCGGACGACCGGCAGCTCGCCGGCCGGCGCGGGCAGCTCTTCATAGGCCCGGTAGTCCTGGAAATATCCCAGCGAGATGGTCGGCGGCGACCAGCGATAGAAACGCAGCGTGGGCGGCGACGCGCCGAGCCCCACGAGCAGCAACAGGGCCTCGTCGCGGGCCATGTTGGCCGGCCCATCGGCAGGGGCGTCGATCATCCAGCGCAGCGGCGTCATCAAGGCCCGTGACCCGGTCGTTGGCTTCGGCAGCGGTCGGTATCCATGCTCCGTGGCCGATGGAAGCTTCTACCCCTTCACGGATGACGGGTCAAACGTGGAGCTTGGCGCGGCCAGGCGGCCAGCAGGGCCAGCCCGGCTACTCCAAGCGCAGAGACGACCAGGCCGTTCTTGAGCCCCGGCACCGTGTAGGTCATCTCGACGATCCGGGTCCCGGCAGGCACGCGGAGGCCGCGCAAAAAGTAATTCACCCGCAGGAGCGGCACGACCTGGCCGTCAATCCGCGCCTGCCAACCATCCACGCATGGTTCGGCCAGAACCAGAATCCTGTCACGTGGCGCGGCGACGCGCAGGGCGATCCGGTTGGGCGAATAGCCCGTCCAATCAATGCCTTCCTCGACCGGCGGCAGCGGCGAAGCCGGGAAGGAGGGAACGAGCGCGTCGTTGTCGGCCGCCGACTCGACCAGCGCGACCTGTCGGGGATCGAAATCCCGACCATCGTCGAAAC
>JABRVU010000330.1:0-16607 GCA_039961895.1 Phycisphaerae bacterium
GTGGTGGACGTTCAGGAAAAGCTGCTGCCGGTCATTCATGAATCGGCGGCCATGGTCGAGGCGGCCCGGCGGATGCTGCTGGCCGCCGGGGTTCTGGGCGTGCCGGTGCTGGCCACCGAACAGCTTCCCGACAAGCTGGGGCCGACCTGCCCGCCGCTGCGCGAATGCCTGGGTCGGACCGCGGTCATCGAGAAAGCGCGGTTCAGCGCGTGCATCGAGCCGTTGACTGACCGGTTGCACGAGCTGGACCGCCCGTGCGTGATCGTCGTCGGCATCGAGGCCCACGTCTGCGTCTTGCAGACCGTGCTCGACCTGCTGCGGCTGGGCTACGCGCCGGCGGTGTGCGCCGACGCGGTCGGCTCGCGGCGTCCGATCGACCGGGACACGGCCATCGAGCGGATGCGCTCGGCCGGAGCCCTGGTCACGACCACCGAGAGCGCCATCTTCGAGCTGACCGGCCAGGCGGGAACCGACGTGTTCAAACGCATTCTGGCCATCGTGAAGTGAAGCGATGGGTGGAGGCGCGGACCGCGAAACGGCGGATGATCGGTCCGCGCGGATCATCAGGAGCAGGGGAGTCCCGATGCGCGACCAATGGACGCGGCGAAACGTATTGGCCGGCGGTGCGGGCTTGCTGGGCGGAGTTTTCGGCCGGCCGTTAATGGGCCGGGCGACGGCGGTCGAACCGGCTCCGGCGGCGGAACGGTTCACCGGCTGGCCCATCAGCCTGAACACCAGCACGCTGCGCGGCCACAAGCTGCCGTTCACGCGGGTCGTCGAGATCGCCGCCCAGGCCGGTTACGCCGGGCTGGAACCCTGGCCGGACGAACTCGACCGGCACGTGCAGGCGGGCGGATCGCTCGAGGACGCGGGCAAACGGATCAAAGACCTCGGCCTGAAAGTCACCGGCGGGATCGCGTTCTACGAGTGGATGGTGGACGACGAGCAGCGCCGCGCCGCCGGGCTCGAGGAGGCCAAAAAGCGGATCGACCAGTTCGCCCGGATCGGGGCCACGCACATCGCGGCCCCGCCGGCCGGAGACGTGAAGAACGTCGATCTGGTCCGGGCCGCCGAACGCTACGCCGACCTGCTCAAGCTGGCCGAGGGCTCGGGCGTGGTGCCGGCCGTCGAAGTCTGGGGCTTCGCCGGCAACGGCTATCGGCTCGGGCAGTGCGTGTGCATCGCCCTCGAATCGCACCGCCCGGAGGCCTGCGTGCTCCCGGACGTCTATCACCTCTTCAAGGGCGGCTCGGGGCTGGACGGCGTTCGACGGCTGAACCCGGCCATGCTGGCCGGCTTCCACCTGAACGATTACCCCGCCGGTCTGGACCGGGCCAGGGCCAAGGACGCCGATCGCGTCTACCCCGGAGACGGGGTCGCTCCACTGGTGCAGTTGTTCCGCGACCTGCGCGACATCGGCTATCGCGGACCGATGTCCATCGAGCTGTTCAACCCCGAGTATTACAAGCAGGACCCCCTGCTGGTGGCCCGGACGGCGCTGGAGAAAACCAAACGGGTCATTGAACGGGCCCTGGGTTGAGCCGGCTCCGCGGACGCTTTTTCTCTTCGTGGATTCGCTTTAGAATTCCCCGCCGGGATGTCTCCCTCGCCGCTGATCTTCGAGCCCATCTACAAACCCCGTCCGTGGGGCGGACGGCGCATTTTTTCGTACTTCGACCGCCCGCCGGCCGGTGACGGGCCGATCGGCGAATCCTGGGAGCTGGCCGACCTGGAGTCCGATCAATCGGTGGTGGCCGTCGGGCCGGCCAAGGGCCGGACGTTGCCGACGCTGATGAAGGAATGGGGCCGGGCGCTGCTCGGCGGGGTCGCGCCAGTCCAGGGGCGGTTTCCGCTGCTCATCAAGTACCTCGACGCCCGCGAAACGCTCAGCGTTCAGGTGCATCCCAGCCGGGCGGTGGCCGACCGGCTCGGCGGCCCCGTCCGGGTCAAGGACGAGGCCTGGTACATCCTCGACGCAGCACCGGGGTCGGTGATCTATCACGGGCTCGAGCCGGGGGTGGACGCCGCCGGTTTTCGCCGGGCCATGACCACCGGGCGCGTCGAGGGCGTGCTGCGGACGATTCCCGTGCGGCCGGGCGAATGCTACCTGCTGCCCAGCGGTCTGCCGCACGCCCTGGGGGCCGGCGTCCTGGTCGCCGAGGTTCAGAGCCCCTCCGACGTGACGTATCGGGCCTACGATTGGGGGCGGGTCGATCCGGCCACCGGCCGGCCGCGCGAGCTGCACCTCGAGGCGGCCATCGAATGCATCGACTTCGCCGCCGGCTCGCCGCCGCCGATGCAGCCGCGCGCGCACGTGGCCAGCCTGTGGACCGCGGTGACGCGGCTGGTCGAATGCCCGGCCTTCGTCATTGAGCACGTCCGCATGGTCGAGGGCACCGAGCAGGCCGTCCCCTACGCCGAGCCGGTGGTGTGGATCGTGCTCGAAGGCGCCGGCGAGCTGCTCTGGGGCCGCGGCGAGTCGCTGGCCTTCGGGCCCGGCCGGGTGATCCTGCTGCCCGCCCGGCTCGAGGAGCCGCGCGTGCGCATCGCCGCTTCCACGCGCTGGCTGGAGGTGTCCGTGCCGGTGGCCAGCGACCTGGCCGGTTTCGAGCACCCGCCGCCCCGGCGGTTCAGCGAACCGCCGACGAGCCCCGTCCAGATCAACCTTCCCGGCCATCGTCCCGATGACAAGGAGCGGACCTGATGCCCGCCATCGAACCGCCGCGCCAAGCGCCGAAGCTGAAGAAGGGCGATTACGTGCGCATCACCCAGACGATCGTGGGGCGCGACCTGCGCTGGCCGACCACGGTCGAGGGCGTCGTCGAGTCCTACCGACCCGAGCCCACCGGAAGCTGGTACGCGCACGGCAAGAACGACCGGCTGTGGCTGCTGCGCCTGCGCCTGCGCAAACCGGACGGCGAGATCACCACGCTCGTGCTCGACCCGCACAGCCGCGTCGAGGTCCTGGCCTGAACGGCGCCGGCCGCTCCAGGGGCGGTCGCACGGGCCGCGGGAAAAGGGCCGGCGATGAGCATCACGGGACAGAGAGCCCTCCCGCCTAACCCGTGCGGGGCCGGTCCCTTGGCGGTCAGAAGGGGACCGGCCCACCCGTTGGGCGCTTGTGAACCTCCGCGGACTGGAGGATAATCCCCGCCCGATGGCGTGAAACCGATGTGACCGTGTAAGCTCGTATGAACCATCCGTGACGGCCGACCGACCGGACAAAATGGCCCGTCCCCAACCCGGCGTGGAACCGGCATCCAGCCGGTCGTCCTTCAGGGGTTGGGGATGAGCGCCACGAAGCCCGCGGCTCTTTGTCGGGTCGCGGGCGCGTCCACGCGCATGGCCAGGATGCCTCTCATGGACAGGACCGTACCGTGGTGGGTTGGGTGATCTGGTCGGTGCTGTTGGGTCTGGTGGCCTGCGTCTGGGCCAGCCGGCACGTGGCCATCTCCCGGGCCCGGCGCGAGCACGTCCCGCTGTCCTCGCGCTCCTATCCCGGTCCGCCGGTCCCGCCGCCGTTCGTGAGCGTGCTGATCGCCGCCAAGGACGAACAGGCCAACATCGCCGCCGCCGTCGAGTCGATGCTCGAGCAGGACTACCCGGCCTTCGAGCTGATCGTCATCAACGACCGCAGCCAGGACCGCACGCCCGAGATCCTCGAAGCGCTGCGGGCCCGCCATCCCGACCGGCTCAAGGTGGTTCACGTCCGCGAACTGCACGACGGATGGTTCGGCAAGAACAACGCCATGCGCGAAGGACTGACCGTCGCCCGGGGCGAGTGGCTGTGCTTCGGCGACGCCGACTGCCGGCAGATCTCGAAGAACTCGCTGTCCATGGCCGTCCGCCACGCCGTCGATCAGAACATCGAGTTCCTCTCGGTCCTGCCGCTGTTGGAGACGCACAGCCTCTGGGAGCGGATCATCCAGCCGGTCTGCGGGGCGGTGATGGTCTTCTGGTTCCATCCCAAGCGGGTCAACGACCCCCGTCATCCGGCGGCTTACGCCAATGGCGCTTTCATGCTCATGAAGCGGGACTGCTACGAGGCCATCGGGGGGCACGCGGCGGTCAAGGACCAGGTCAACGAAGACATGCACCTGGCCCGCCTGGCCAAGCAGCACGGCCGGCGGCTGGTCATGGTCCAGGGCGACGACCTCTACACCGTGCGCATGTACGCCCGCCTGTCGGAGATCTGGCGCGGGTGGACGCGGATCTTCTACGGCTGCTTCGGAACCTTCCGCAGGCTGCGCGTCTCGCTGCTGATGCTGCTGGTCATGAACCTGTTCCCCTACGCGAGCCTGCTGGCCGCCGGCGTCGTGCTGCTGGCCAGGGGCCTCGACGGCGCCGGGGCCGGGTGGCTCTGGGTCGGCGGGCTTTCCGCCCTGGCCGTCGCGGTTCAGCAGACCGTGATCGTCCGCTTCTACCGGCTCAGCCACGCCAACCCGTGGCTGGCCCCCACCTTCATCATCGGTGCGGTGGTCTGCGTGGGGATGCTGTTCAACGCCATGCTCAAGCTCAAGGGCCGGACCGCACTTACCTGGCGCGGCACGACCTACCAGGGCCAGACAGTGGTGAAGGCCTGATCCGACGGCGCTTGCTCTCTTGCATGGGACCGGTCCCTTGCCGGTCGAACCCCGCGATCGTCGGAAGAGGCGGTCGTATCATCCGCATTACCGGACCCGCTCGGCGGGCGATTGGTCACCGGACCAGGCGGCCAGCTCGGCGGGAATGGTTCGGCCGACCGCGACTTTGCCGCCTGGGCATGATGCGCCGTTTTTTCCAAATCCGCGGGCTTTAACGGCCGAAGTAGGAAACATGCCCCCAGGCTCGCACTCTCTGAATCCGCGGGGGGGCGGTGAAGCCGCCGGAGAGCGATTCAGCGCCCCGGAGAACCACCAGCCGGGCAGGAAATACGGCGACGTCCTGACCACCGGCCAGGTCGCGCGGCTCTGCAAGGTGGCCCCGCGGACGGTCTCCAAATGGTTCGACACGGGGCAGCTTCGCGGCTATCGCATTCCCGGCAGCAAGGACCGCCGCATCCCGCTCCAGCAGCTCATTCGCTTCATGAAGGCCCACGGCATGCCCCTGGGCGAGCTGGAGACCGGCCGGCCGCGCATCCTGATCGTGGATCCCGAATACGAGCTGACCGCGCTGTTGCAGCAGACGCTGTCAGCGGACGGGGAATACGAGGTTCGGGTTGCCGATTCGACCTTCGAGGCCGGCGCCCTCACCCAGAGCTTCGAGCCGAATCTGCTGATCGTCGACGTGGACCTGCCGGGCATGGACGGGCGGGCCATCACCCGCTTCATGGTGCAGCGCCCGGAACTCAAAAGGGCCCGGCTCATCGGCATGGGCTCGGGGTTCAGCGATGCCGACCGCGAGACCCTCCGCCAGCAGGGCTTCCGCCGGCTGCTGGCCAAGCCGTTCAACATCCACGAACTCCGCCAGACCATCGAGGCGGCGCTCGACGAACCGGATTGACCGTACCGTGACGCAACCGCCCGGTGCGGTCGCGGCAACCGACAATGGGAACGGAACCACTCCGGCACTCGCTCCGCCGGCGGGGAAGCGCTATTGGCTCCCCGTCCTGGCCTCGCGGACGTATTTCATGAACGCCTCGCGCCAGTGCTCGACGGTCTTCTCCGGCCCGACCATCTTCACGAACCAACGGCTCTGCGGGGCCACCAATTCAGCGGCCAGCATCCGGTAGTTGGGCTTGGGGTCGCCGATGGCCTGCATCATCGGCCCGCCGCTCTGCTGATAGGTTCCGCTGATCTCCACGATCGTCGTCGGGAACTTGGTGCCCTCCAGCTTGCTCCGCTTGGCCGCTTCCGCGCACTGCTTGGGATCCTTGATGCCGAACTGGCCGCACCAGCGGGTCACGTTGGCATCCAACGGGACGTGGCCCAGCGACGAGACGGTCAGCTCCGCGTCCTCGGCATCGCCCTCGACCTTGGGCAGCGCGAAAACCTGGTTGACGTACATGCGCGCCGGCTTGGGCTGCCAATCGATGGGCGCGGTGAAGACCGGGGCGACGTCCGGCGGCTTGATGGCGGCGTGCAAGGGATCGTCAGGCATCCGGTCGCCGGCACCGCCGATGGGCACGTGCCCGGCCGGTAGCGTCGCGCCCGCGCCGGTCGGCCGGGTCGTGGCGGTTCGATCCGGCCCCGTCTCTTTGAAATCGCCGATCTGGCGATCCGGCCGCTGGTCTTTGTCCGCGGCGGCCTCCGGCTCGTTCTTGCAGCCGCTGCACGCCGCCAAGGCGGCGAAAAAACCCAGGTACACGGCGTATCGGCTCATGGTTGGTCTCCTCGTTTGTGCGGACCGAATCGGCTTGCTCGAGCCCCCGGCCGGACGACATCATGCCGCAAGTCGCCCGGTTTCCGCAAGGGCCGCGTCCCGAGGGGCCCCGCAACCAGGAAAACCGCAAGAGACATTGCGGCCGATCCGACCGGCGTTTAAAATCGAAAAAAGACTCACATCCGACGGAGGAGCATCATGAGAAGCAGACCCCTCACCCTGTCGATGGCCGCCGCGCTCCTGGTTCCCGCCGTCGCCTGGAGCGCTACCCGCGGCGGATGGCCCGATCTGGAGTGGACCTATCTCTTCGAGGGCGACGCGGACGTCGCCGGTCCTCTGGGCGCGTTCACCAGCCTGGAGGGAACCTGGGACCGCAACAATCCCTTCAATGATTGGCAGGGCGACGGACTGTCCGACGCCGCCTACCCCGGCGGAGTGGAGACCTTCGTCCGCGCGGGGCTCGGCGACAACGAGCTGGGCGTGGCCGTCGCCGACGCCCGCACCCTGGGCATCCTGGACCTCGGCGAAGGCCAGCAGAACCGGATGATCTACTTCGAGCGCTTCCTGACCAGCGGCAACAACACCGGCGCCGGGGCGCCGCTGATCGACTTCCAGCGCGAGCTGACCGCGATCTGCCGTTTTCGCTTTTTTTCGATCGACGACCTGAACGCGTCCGAAAGCCTGCGCCGCGGGCTGGGGATCAAGGTGGACGATGACCCGGCCATCGCCGCCGCGGGAACCGCCAACGCGGGGCGCAACGAGTACGAGGAAGGTCCCCGCGAGTCGGAGGGCTCGCCGCGCGGCATGTTCATGATCACCCGCGGCGACGTCTTCACCGCCCTGGGCGGAGCCGCCGGCGGGCTGTACTGGGGCGTGGGCGTGGACGGCGACGACAGTTGGGACCCCAGCACCTTCACCGCTCCACCCCCGCCGGCCGCGCCCGTCGGCGTGAAGGTCGCCTTCATCGTCCGCGGGCCCCACAACGCCAACGCCACCTTCCAGATGTCCGACGCCCGCATCGTGGACCGGCTTCGGGCCCGCGGGATCAGCGTGACCGTGCTGGACAACGGGGCGGGGACGCCTCTGGCCGGCGGGCACATCTCCTACGTGAGCACGTCCAACCCGGCGCTCAAGGGCCCCGCGGCCGTGGCCAACGATCACGATCTGGTCATCATCTCCTCGACCGTCGGGTCGGCCAACGTCGGCGCCCCCAACAGCTATCACCCCTACAACGTCCCGCTCATCATGTGGGAGAACGGGCTGGGCAACCCCGCCCGCGGTTACGGCATCGCCGACCAGGGCGGTCTGGTGCTGGACGCCACTTCGCTTCGGGTGGTGAACAACACGCACCCGATCACGGCGGGCCTGCCGCTGGGGGTGGTGCCTCTGGTAGCCGGCAGTGTCGCCCGGCGGTTCAGTTACATCGGTTTCGGCCTGCCCCCCTGTGCCGTTCAACTGGCTCATCACCCGGACAACCCCGGCGTCAGTGGCCTGGTGGTATACGACCCGACCGTCGGCGGCGGGCAGCTCTGGGTTTCGCCCGTGCTTCAGTCCAACCAGCGCTGGGTTTTCCTGCCGCTGGAGGACGACACTTTCTGGGCCCTCAACCAGGCGGGGATGCAGATTTTCGACGGGGCGGTGGAGTGGGCCTTGGGTCCGGCCAAGGCGGCGCTGCTGGGGCCGCGTCCGCCGTTGCCGCCGCCGCCGCCCGAACCGGCGGCGTGGAAGCCCTCCTTCTACCTGAATCTGGGGGCCACGCCGGTGATACCGGCCGCGGGCCAGGCGCTGGCGACCCGCGTCCTGGCCGGGCGCTTTTTCCGCGACCTGACCTCGCCCGATCCCGCGGTGCCGCTGATCGGAGGGGATACCCGCGTCTGGGCCGACCTGCCCACCGGATCGACCAACGACTTCCTCTCCGTGAAGATCACGACCTCTCCGGAGCCCGCCGTGCCGGCGGGGCCGCTGCCGGCGGTTCGCGTCAAGGTCTTTTTCAACGGCTCCGACGTTCCGGCCATCGAGGTTCAGAACCATCATCTGGATCCATCGATCGTTTCGGCGGTCGGCAACGGCAGCGCCAACGACGGCACCGGGTTGGGCATGGGCCTCTGGCGGATCCGCTCCTCAGGCTATCTCGACGTGGATTACTTCGGCGTCCGCGACCCGGCCTCGCCGCCGGCCCCCTGCCGCGTCTTCTCGCAGGACGTGGACTGGGACGGCGACGTGGACGATCAGGACCTGGTCGCGTTCCTGGAATGCAGCAACGGACCGGCCATTCCCCACCCCAGCGTCCTGGTCAACCCGGCCTGCAAGTGCCTGGACGTGGACCGCGACGGCGACGTGGACCACGCCGATTTCGGCGAGTGGCAGCGGTGCTTCAACGGCTCGAACCGCCAGCCGGGCTGCACGCAGTAGCCGAACCGTCGGCCTTCCCGGCGAAGACCCGGGAAGCCCTTTGGAGTCTGAGTATCCTTCGGGCCAGCGGAGCGCCGGGGCAGGCGCCGCGAGCGCCGTCGGCCCGTGGAAACCGAACCGGCCGGTCGGCCGGGAGTTTGGCAACAGGAAAGGTTAGGTGGAAAGATGAGAGCATTACATCTGTATCGAAGTGCGGTCGGGCTGATGGGTCTGGCCGGCGTGCTGATGACGGCGTCGCCGGCCCGGGCCGCCAGGGTGCTGGTCGTAGCCGATCTCAACGCCAGCGGCGACGGGGTGATCGCCGATTACGCGACGGCCGACCAGAACATGATCAATCACCTGAGCACGCTCTACACGGTCACGGCCCTGGACGACAGCGCGGTGACGCCCGCCGACGTGGCCGCCAGCGACGCCGTCATCATCTCGCACACCACCGCCTCGGGAACCGTGCGGAGCAGCCTGCCGGACGTCTGGCTGCTGAACAAGCCGATCATGAACATGGAGCCGGGGCTGGCCAACTACCTGGGGTTCAACACCTTCGCCTTCGGCGGCGCCGAGCAGGCCCAGGGCATCCGCAGCAGCCTGGAGATTCTGAACAACGCCCACCCCGTCACGGCGGGCGTGAGCCTGGGGGCGATCTCGCCTTACACCACGCCTTCGATGATGGTCTGGCAGGCGCTGGTCAACCCCGGCTTCTATGATCCGGCGCCCGGGGCGGCCATTCTGGCCCGGTTCGTCGAGCCGCAGTTTTCGCTGCTGGCCGGCGGGATCATGGCCGTTGACAAGGGCGCCCTGCTGGCCGCCAACAGCCGGAACAACATGGGCAGCGACTTCCCCGCGGCCGACAAGCGCCTGGCGTTCTTCATGGGCTACGGAGCATTCACCAACCTCACCGCCGACGGGTTGAAGCTCTTCGACCAGGGGGTGGCCTGGCTGGTGCCTGAGCCGACCACGCTGGCGCTGCTGGGCATCGGCCTGGCCGCCGCCGCCCGTCGCCGGGCTGGCGCGAGCTAACGCACTGCCCGGCCGGTCTCGCCAGCACGGTCAGTGCTCAAACCCGACCACGACGCGACTCCCGGGGAAGAGGTATCTTCGGACGCGGGGTAGCGCATTTGTGCAGGACGATGACGGCCGTAGCGCCCAGCGGCCTGAGGAAGGGCAGCGCTTTGAAGAGCCGGGCATCCAGCCGCTCCAACCGGCCCGGCCAGGGGTTGCGGGCACCGTCGAAGAACACGCCCAGCCGGGACAATAACGTGAACCGGTGGATCCGCACGTCGGGGCAGAGACGGCGGACGTCGGCCAGGTCGGCGCGGGTGAGCTTGCGTTCATAGCGGGTGATGTTGCGCTCCAGCGATTCGCCCGGCGGCACCAGGCGGCGGGCCGGCCATGAATGCCGCAGCCACTCCAGAACGGGCACGGCCAGATGCTCGCGGAAAACGGCCGCTCCGCCGGGCCTGAGTACGCGCATCGCCTGGGCCACGGCCGCGGGTACCTCGACGTGGTGCAGGATGTCCATGCCCACGATCAGGTCGAAGCAGGCGTCGGGGTAGTCGAGCTGCTCGGCGACCTGCACGGAGAAGTCGGTCCGGTCGGTGAAGCCGTAGCGCTCGGCCAGCCGCCGGGCGACCTCGATGTTATTGGGGCTGATGTCGAAGCCGGACACCTCGAAGCCGATCCGCGCCAGGCGGACGGCCACCACGCCTTTGCCGCAGCCGAAGTCCAGCACCTTTCGGGCGCCGGCCTGGTAAAACGCACGGGCCTGCTCGTATACGAACCAGTAGGAGTTCCACGGCCGGCGCTGCCGACCCAGAACCGGATCGAACGTGACCGTCTCGGGCGCATGCAGCCGGGCGTGCACCTGGTAGAACTCCCGCTCGGCCCGCTGACGTGGCGTCAAGATCATGCCGCCCATGCGCCGTGCTCCGCCGCTTCCGGCCTCCGCGCGGTCCCCAGGGAATCTATCGGAGGTTCCGCGAACCGACTGGACCGGACGGGGTTTGAACGGGCCCGGCCGGCAACGTATAGTGTGGCCGGATGAGCGGAAACCCATCGACGTGACCTGCGAACGGATGCGCCCATGCCGCGGATACAGGTTCTGCCCGACCTGCTGGTGAACAAGATCGCCGCCGGCGAGGTCATCGAGCGGCCGGCCAGCGTGGTCAAGGAGCTGGTCGAGAACAGCCTGGACGCCGGGGCCACGCGCATCGAGGTCCACGTCGAGGACGGCGGACGGCGGCTGATCCGGGTGGTGGACGACGGCTGCGGGATGGACGCCGAGGACCTGGCCCTGGCCATCCGCCCGCACGCCACCAGCAAGATCGCCCGCGAGGACGACCTGTTCGGCATCCGTACGCTGGGCTTCCGGGGCGAGGCCCTGCCCAGCATCGGGGCGGTCTCGCAGCTTCGGGTGGTGTCGCGGCGGCGCGAGGCCGACCAGGGCCACGAGATCGCGGTGGCCGGCGACAGGGTCGAGCCGCTGCGGGCGGCGGCGGCTCCGCCGGGAACGACCGTCGAAGTCCGCCAGCTCTTCTTCAACGTCCCCGCCCGGCAGAAATTCCTGCGCACACCCCAGACCGAAATGGGCCAGATCACCGAGCAGCTCGCCCGCATCGCCCTGGTCCAGCCGCGGGTCGAGTTCCGGCTCACGCACAACGCCCGGCCGGTTCATCATCTCAAGCCGGTCGAGGGCATGCGCCCGCGTATCGCGGACTTCTACGGGGCCGAGCTGGCCGGCACCCTGCTGGAGATTCGCCGGCAGGAGCGCGGTCTGAGCCTGGCCGGCTGGGTCTCGCGTCCGGCCGACAGCCGCTCCACCGCCAAGTGGCAGTACCTGTTCCTCAACGGGCGGTTCATCCGCGACCGTTTCATCATCCACGCGGTCCGCGAGGCCTATCGCGGGCTGATGGAGTCGAGCCGCTACCCGGTGGTGTTCCTGGCCCTGGAGATCGACCCGGCCGAAGTGGACGTCAACGTGCACCCCACCAAGATCGAGGTGCGCTGGCGCGACTCGAACGCGGTCTACTCGCAGGTGCTCTCGGCGCTGCGCGACCGGTTCCTGCGCGCCGACCTGACCCCGGCGCTTCGGCCCGACCGCGGCTTCGACAAGACCTATTCGCGCGACGCCTCGGATCTGGAGGGCCCGATCGAGGAGCCGACCGCCGCCGGCGCCTCCGGCGGCGTTCCGGGCGAGGACCCGGCCGCCGAGCGCCGCCGCGAGGAGATCCGCCGGTCCATCGCCGAGTTCTTCAAGACCGCCCAGCCCATCGTCGGTCCGTCCGGCGGATACGACCCCGGCGGCCACGAAGCCGGCTCCGGGCGCCTGGCCGAGGCCCTGGCCTACACTCCCCGGCTGGCCGGCGCGGATGACGACGACGCGGCCGCGGCCCCGGAACCGGCCGGCGGCCTGGCGCCGCTGAGCCTCGAACGGATGCCCCTGGAGGACGCGCCGGCTTCATCGGGCGACGACGAACCCGACGAGGCCTTTCAGATCCACCGCGCCTACCTGGTGGCCGAAACCCCCGACGGGCTGGTCATCGTCGATCAGCACGCCCTGCACGAACGCATTCTGTTCGAGCAGCTCGCCGCGGCCCTGTCGCGCGGGCCGCTCGAGTCCCAGCGCCTGCTCATCCCCGACCTGATCGACGTTTCGCCCGACCAGGTGGCGGTGATCGAGCTGCACGCGGAGGTGCTGGCCCGGTTGGGCTTCGAATTGACGGCCTACGGACCCGGCACGATCGCCGTTCACGCGGCCCCGTCGCTGCTCAGGGAGGGGCGGGCGCGCGAGTTCGTGCGCGATCTGCTCGATCGGCTCTCGACGCGCTCGGGCCCGGCGTCGGCGGAGATGCTGACCAACGACCTGCTCAGCATGATGGCCTGCAAGGCGGCGGTGAAGGCCGGGGACGCGCTCTCCGACCAGGAGATCCGGGCCCTGATGCGTCAGCGCCGGCGGGTGGAACGCTCCAGCAACTGTCCGCACGGGCGGCCTACTTCGCTGCGGTTGACCATCCGCGAGCTGGAGCGGCAGTTCAAGCGAACCTGAGGGCACGGCGGATGAAGACCCCGGCGTTGCGACGTTTGCGAGCCCGGCTGGCGGCCCGGGAGCCGGTGTACGGCCTGTGGGTCACGCTCGAATCGCCGAGCGTCACCGAAATGGCCGTCGCCCTGGGGCTGGACTGGGTGGTCATCGACGCCGAGCACGGGCACCTGGACTTCAAGGAGATCGTCGAACACGTCCGCGCCGCCGTCCGCAGCGACACGGTGGTCCTGGTGCGCATCGCCGAACTGGGCGTCGGCGTCATCAAGCGCGTTCTGGACCTCGGGGCCGACGGCGTGGTCGTGCCCTGGGTCGAATCGGCCGATCAGCTCCGCCAGGCCGTCGCCTTCGCCCGCTACCCGCCCGAGGGCCTCCGCGGGATCGGCGCCGAGCGGGCCACCTGCTGGGGTCAGTGCTTCGCCGAACACACCCGGGAAGCCAATGAGAACGTGCTGGTCGTTCCGATCATCGAGTCGGTCCGGGGCGGTGAGAATCTCCGGGCCATGCTCGAGGTGGACGGCGTGGAAGTCTTCTTCTTCGGTCCGGCGGATTTCTCCTCCAGCGCCGGCCACCGCGGCCAGTGGGAGGGCCCGGGCGTGGCCGAGCGCATCGGGGCCCTCAAGGACGCCATCCTCGCCGCCGGCAAGCACTGCGGGGTGATGGCCACCGGCCATGCGAACCTGCTGGAACGCCGCGGGCAGGGCTTCGGGATGCTGGGGCTGGGCGCGGACGCCGGGCTGCTGCTGCGCGGCCTGCACGAGAGCCTCGCGGCCGTCGGACGCGACCGGCGCATCACCGCGAGCTTCGCGCCCGAATGCGAACCGTCCGCCTCCGCGGCGATGGAGCGCCCGCCGGAGTCGATGAGGCCGGACCGCGACGAAGTCGTCACCGCCGTCGGCCAGGGCCCCGCGGTCGAGATCGGCCCCGGCGTGCGCTTCGACGGCCTGGTCGGGAGCTTCACCCGGGCCCGCGGCATCACCACCGGGCTGGTGACCCTGGCCCCCGGCGCGCAACTGGCCTGCCACCTGCACCCCTACGCCGAATCGGTCACGCTGCTGTCCGGCTCGCTGCTGATGGAGGTCGAGGGCCGGCGCTACGCGCTCCAGCCGCTGGACACGCTGACCGTTCCGGCGGAGCGGGCCCATGTCGCGCAGAACCCCGCTTCGCGCGAGCCGGCCGTCCTGCACGTGGCCCTGGCCAGCGACTCGCCGACGCGCACGCTGGTCCACCGGTTCTTCTCGCGGCGCACCATGCCGCCGGACTGCCCCGGCGTGGAGGGCGGCGAGCGGATCGTGCGCATCGCCACGGCCCCGCGTTCATCCCCCGGCAGCGGGGCCGACTTCGTCGATTACTTCAACCGCGACCTGGTCGGCGGGCTGACCATGAGCGGCGGTTACGGGTTGTTCCAGCCCGGCGGGCGGCTGCCGGCCCACGTCCACGACTTCGACGAATCCATCTGCATCGTCCAGGGCCGGGCCACCTGCGTGGTCGAAGGCCGGCGCTATACGTTGACCGATTGCGCCACCGCCATGCAGCCGCGCGGGCGCGTGCATTACTTCGTCAACGAATCGGACGAACCGATGGCCATGATCTGGGTCTACGCCGGGCCGCGGCCCGAACGGCTGGTGGTCAGCGAACGCTGCGCCACCCTGGAAGGCAGCCCCTGGCGGAACGGCGAGAAGGCCAGAACGTGATCGTGAGTACGAGGCCGTGAAAACGTGAACGCGAGGCGAGCGAGCACGCGCACCGCTGAGACCGTGCGAGGACGGAACGGAGGCTCGAAACCATGCCTGACGATCCTTTCATCGTGGCCTTGACCGGCGACTTCTTCGACGCCCGGGGCGGGCCGAAATACCGCGACCTGGGTCTGTCCGTGCTGGAGGCTCACGCCCACGTCCGCTATCGCACCTTCGCCGAGCACCGCCCGGTCATCGGGCCCGACCAGATCGGGGACGCCAACGGCGTGATCGTGCTGACGCCGCGGGTGACGGCGGAGAGCGTTCGTGGCGCCGCCGACCTGCTGGCCGTCGGTCGGTTCGGCGTCGGCTACGATGCGGTGGACGTGCCGGCCTGCACGGCCGCCGACGTGGCCGTCTTCATCACCGCCGGCGCGGTCGATCGCTCGGTGGCCGAGGCCACCGTCGGCTGGATGCTGGCCCTGACCCACCGCGTGCGCGTCAAGGACGCCCTGCTCCGCGCCGGCCGGTGGGACGAACGCTCGCGCCACATGGGCAGCGAGCTGCGCGACCGGGTGTTCGGCAGCGTCGGTCTGGGCGGCATCGCCCGGGCCACCGTCGGCCTGCTGCGCGGCTTCGGGCTCCGGGAGTTCCTGGCCTGCGACCCGGCGGTCAGCCCCCAGGTCGCCGCGGGCCTGGGCGTCCGGCTGGTGGGCCTCGAGGAACTGCTGCGACGCTCCGACTTCGTTTCGCTGCACTGTCCGCTCAACGCTTCCACGCGCGGATTGATCGGGGCGAAGGAGCTGGCGATGATGAAGCCCGACGCCTTTCTCATCAACACCGCCCGCGGCGGGATCGTGGACGAGGAAGCGCTCTATGATGTGCTCAAGGCCGGGCGGATCGCCGGCGCGGCCCTGGACTGCTTCGCCGAGGAACCGGTCACCCGGCCGCACCGCTTCGGCGAGCTGGACAACGTCCTGCTGGCCCCGCACAGCATCGCCTGGACCGATGAGCTGTTCCGCGACATCGGCCGGATGGTCTGTCAGGGCATGGTGGACGTATCGCTGGGCGGGCGGCCCCACGGCCTGCTCAACCCGGAGGTCTTCGACCGGCCCGGATTCCAGGCCAAGCAGGCGCGGATCTGCCGCAAATAGCGCTCCTGTCGGAGCCTCATCGTCGCGCGGGTGAGGCTATTCAGGGTGAAGTCGCATTCGAGGCGGACGCATGAGCACGCAACGATTGAAAGGTCAGGTCGCCTGGATCAGCGGGGCCACGTCGGGCATCGGCATGGCCACGGCCCGGCTGTTCGCCGAGGAGGGCGCGAGGGTCGCCCTCATCGGGCGGCGCGCGGAGCTCGGCCGGCGGCTGGCCGATGACATCCGCGCTCAGGGCGGGCAGGCCATCGCCGTCGGCTGCGACGTGGCCGACGAGCGGGCCGTGGCCGACTCCATCGCCCGGACGGTCGCCGAGCTGGGCGGCCTCAACGTCCTGGTCAACAACGCCGGCATGGTCGACGTCCGGCTGCTGCACGAATACACCGGCGAACAGTGGGACCGGGTCATGGACGTCAACGTCAAGTCGATGTTCTTCGCCTTCAAGCACGCCTACCCGCACCTGGTCGCCGGCAGGCGCGGCTACGTGGTCAACGTGGGCTCGATCTCCAGCTTCGTCGGGCAGGCCCGCACGCCGGTCTACACCACCAGCAAGCACGCCATCCTGGGGCTGACCCGCTCGATCGCCCTGGACTACGCCGCCGTGGGCATCCGCTGCAACTGCGTCTGTCCGGGCATCACCGATACGCCCATGCTGCGCGAGCACGTGGACACGACGCCCGACCCGGCGGCGACGCTGGCCGGGCGGCTGCGTCGGGTGGCCATGGGCGTGGCCCTCACCCCCAGGGACGTGGCCAGGTCGATCCTGTTCTTAAGCTGCGAGGATTCCTCGGGCGTGACCGGCACGTCGCTGGTCATCGACGGCGGGTACTTGGCCGCCGCCGAGTGGGAGCATCCCGGCCATACCGCTTTCCAGGAGCCGCCATGAGCCATCCGCTGGCCTGCGCCGACTTCACCTTTCCGCTGCTGGATCACGACCGGGCCCTCGACCTGATCGCGCTGCTCGAGTTCGACGGCGTGGACGTCGGGCTGTTCGAGGGGCGGTCGCACCTGTGGCCCTCGCGCGAGTTCAGG
>JABRVU010000331.1:0-2548 GCA_039961895.1 Phycisphaerae bacterium
CCCAGAAGGTCGCCAACGTGGCCCGCATGATCCCGCCGGTCGAGGTCAGCGGACCCAAGAACGGGGAACTGCTGGTCATCGGCTGGGGAGGGACGTACGGGGCCATCACCGGGGCCTGCGAGCGGGCCCGGGCCGCCGGGCGGCGGGTCGCCAACCTGCACCTGCGGCACCTGAACCCCTTCCCGCCCAACCTGGGCGAGGTCATCGCCGCCTATAACCGGATCCTTATCCCCGAGCTCAACCTCGGGCAGTTGCTGATGCTCATCCGGGCCCGGTTCGCGGTGGACGCCGTCGGCCTGAACAAGGTCCAGGGCAAACCGTTCCTCATGAGCGAGATCGAGTCGGAAATCAACCGCATCCTTGATGGGAAGCAAACAGCATGAGCACCCTACCCGTTCCGCCGGTTGAAGGCCTCAAGCCCAGTGATTTCGCCAGCGACCAGGACGTCCGCTGGTGTCCGGGCTGCGGCGATTATTCCATCCTGGCCCAGGTCAAGAAGGTCCTGCCCAAGCTGGGCATCCCGCGCGAGAACGTCGTGTTCATCTCGGGCATCGGCTGTTCGAGCCGGTTCCCCTACTACATGAATACGTACGGCATGCATTCGATCCACGGGCGGGCCCCCGGGTTCGCCACCGGGCTGAAGGTGACCCGGCCGGAACTGTCCGTGTGGGTGGTGACCGGCGACGGCGACGGGCTGAGCATCGGCGGCAACCATCTCATTCACGCCATCCGCCGCAACCTCGACGTGAACATCCTGCTGTTCAACAACCGGATCTACGGCCTGACCAAGGGTCAGTATTCGCCGACCTCGGAGCTGGCCAAGGTGACCAAGTCTTCGCCGGCCGGCTCGATCGACAACCCCATCCGGCCGCTGTCCATCGCCCTGGGGGCCGAGGCCAGCTTCGTGGCCAGGGCCCTGGACGTCGATCCCAACCACCTGGCCATGGTCATCGAGCGGGCCGCCCGGCACAAAGGCACCGCCTTCGTCGAGATCTACCAGGACTGCAACGTGTTCAACCACATGGCCTTCGAGTACGCCGCGGACAAGGCCCAGCGGCCCGACAACGTGATCTACCTCGAGCACGGCAAGCCCATGATCTTCGGCAAGGACCGCAACAAGGGGCTGCGGCTCAACGGGCTGCGCCTCGAGGTGGTCGAGCTGGGCAACGGCGTCACCGAGGACGACCTGTTGTTCCACGATGAGAAGGCCGAGGACCCCACCCTGGCCTTTTTGCTCAGCCAGATGCGTCACCCCGAGTTCCCCGAACCGATGGGCGTGCTGCGGGCGGTGGACAAGCCGTTGTATGAGGTGCTGGCTCACGAGCAGATCGAGAAGGCCCGGGCCAAGCTGGGGCCGGGCCGGCTGGAGGACCTCTTCAATGAAGGGGACGTCTGGACGACCAATTGATGCAATGTCCTTTCTGCGAATCTGAGAACATCGACGGCGCCGACTTCTGCGAGGTCTGCAACGAGTCGCTGACCGGGGTGGAGGCCGGCCATCCGCGGGCCACGCTTGAACAGCGCATCGCCCGGGCGCCGGTGGCCCTGCTCCAGCCCTCGGTGGCCGTCACCGTGGACCCGGCGGACACCGTCGGCGAGGTGGTGGCCCTGCTGGCCCGGCGGAACTTCGGCTGCGCCCTGGTGGCCCGCGACGACAAGCTGCTGGGCATCTTCACCGAGCGCGACGCGCTGATGAAGATCGGCGCGTCCATCGAGGAGGTCGGCCAGGAGCCCATCGTCCGGTTCATGACTCCCAACCCCGAGACGCTTTCCTTCTCCGACACCATCGCCTTCGCGCTCAACCGCATGGCCGTCGGCGATTACCGCCACATCCCCATCCACCGCGAAGGGCTGCCGCTGGGCATCATCAGCGTCCGCGACATGCTCAACTACCTGACCCGCAGCCATCCCGGCCTGCTCGGCGACGAGCCGCCGCGGTAACCCTTTTCGGCGGACGGCCATTCGGACCGCCGGGCCCCATGCCGGCCGTACCCGTCCCGGCCGATACGCTCAGCCGGGACGCGGGTTTGGCCGATTCATTCCTGCGAACGCGCCGCCCGGGACGCCCGGCGAATCATCCGCTGGACGAGCCGGCGTTATCGGTCTATCTTTCATGGGAACCGGCCGGTGAGCCGCTCAACCGCCCGCTGCCCGTCCGATCGGGCCGTGGGAGCTCAGGAGCACTCGATTGCGCCTCTCTGGAATCCACAAGACCACCCGGCTGGTCATCTCCTTCGAGCTGTTTCCGCCCAAGACCCCCGAGGGCGAGGCCCGGCTGTTCGGTCGCTCCATTCCGCAGATGCTCGAACTGCACCCGGCCTTCCTGACCTGCACTTATGGCGCGGGCGGCAGCACGCGCGAGAAGACCTTCGAGATCATCACCCGCATCAAGCGCGAGTTCCCGGTCGAGGCCGTCACCCATCTGACCTGCCTGGGCGGCACGCGCGAGGAGATCAGGCGGTTCCTCGACGCCATGCGCGAGAACCACGTCAACAACGTGGTGGCCCTGCGCGGCGATCCGCCCCGGGGAGACACGACCTTCCGCCCG
>JABRVU010000332.1:0-5905 GCA_039961895.1 Phycisphaerae bacterium
ACATGGATCACTTCCTCCGTGAAAAGAGTGTAGAATCAAAACCATGTCGTCTAGTGTACCTGCCATTTTGGCAGGGCGCCATAGAATTGTGCTACACCCGTGCATGGGTGCATGGGGGGTCCGTGACAGCTTTTGCAGGTGTTTTGGGGTAAGATGAAGTCTGGCCGTCATGGAGGCGGCCGGTTTGGGCTTTCAGGGAGGATTGATCATGCCGGCACGTAGCACACGTCAGGAGGCTCGGGCACGGATTCTTGCGGCGTTCCAGGGACAGTTGGACCGGATGATTCCGTTGGACGAGGCGGTTCCGCTCAAGGGGGCCACCTTTGCCGATTTCGAGGACCAGGTGGAGGAGTTGGCCCGGTCGGCCTTGCCGGTGGTTCTGGAGGAACGGGCGGCGTTGGAGCCTAACGCCGAGGTGGTCACGGCGGGGCGCTGTCCGCGCTGCGGTTCGGATCGGGTCCATCTGGAGAAGCGGGTGCGTTCATCGGAGATCAGGTCGGTTCACGGACCGGTGGTGCTGCACCAGCAGTACGGGCGGTGCCGGGCCTGCGGGGGCTCTTTTCCCCCCTCAGGTTCGTGACTGGGGTTTGCCGGCGGAGGTGTTGCTGACTTCGCGGGCGGCCCGGCGCGTGGCTCGAGAAGCGGCGACGCAATCCTTCGATCAGGCCGCGTTGGCGATCAACGAGGACTGGGGCACGCACTTGGATGGCAAGCAGATTCAGCGTTGGTCGGAGGCAATGGGTCGCGTGATGACGGCGGCGCGGGACGCCGAAGTGCGCGCTTTCGAGCAGGGCCATCGGCCGGAGTCGGTATTGAATCCGCCGGCGTTGCTGGTGATGGGGATGGACGGCGGGCGGGTGCAAACCCGCGAGAAACAAGGGGAAAACGGCAGTCGCTGGCGCGAGGACAAGGTCTGCGCGATCACCTCGTATCTGCCCGGCGATGGCACGCCGGAACATTCGCCGAAACCGCTGCTAACCACGTATGTGGCCACCATGGGGAATACGGAGGCGCTTGGCGAGTTGGTTCGCATTGAAGCCGAGCGGCGCGGCTTGCGGCGGGCCGCCACGACGTTGACCCTCGGTGATGGCAGCAACTGGATCGATCCGCTGAGCACCCGGAAGCTGTTCAACAAACGGGTCAAAGGGACGGAGCAGTTCTGGAGCGTGGAGGGCGTGGAGTCCATTTTGTGCCTTCGGGCCTTGTGGCTCTCTCAGGATGGCCGCTGGACCCGCTACTGGAACGCCCGACCAGCCTACGGCGAGGCCGCATAAACTGTCACGGACCCCCGGGCATGGGCCCTCCGCTCTCGCCCTTGCCACGTGCGGCCAGCGGGCGTAACATGCGCCGCGGGATTGCAGGACAAGGGCGATCAAGCCCCGGCCCAACGCATTCACGAAGGAGCCCAGAGCATGGCGCGACAGACGACTCTCAAAGGCACCCCCCTGGACCTGGAAGGCCCGGAACTCAAGATCGGCGACCAGGCCCCGGACGTCCGGCTGAAGAAGAACCTCAAGGACGACTACCGGCTCAGCGAAGGCAACGGGAGCGTCCGGCTGGTGAGCGTGGTGCCGTCGCTGGACACGCCGGTCTGTGCCGCCCAGACCAAGCGTTTCAACCAGGAGGCCGGCGGGCTGCCCGGCGTGCAGTTCCTGACCGTCAGCATGGATCTGCCCCCGGCCCAGGGGCGGTTCTGCGCCACCGAGGGTATCGACGCCAACCGTCTGCTGGTGCTCAGCGATCACCTGGACGGGGCCTTCGGGAAGGCTTTCGGCACGCTGATCCCGGCCTTGCGCATCGAGTGCCGGGCTCTCTTCGTGCTGGACAAGGGCGGGACCATCCGCCACGTCGAGTACGTCAAGGAGATCACCGACCACCCGGACTACGATGCCGCTCTGGCCGCCTTGCGCGCCCTGGGGTGAGATGCTCCCTGGCGCTGGGCTCCTCGCGGCGTCGCCGGGCCCGTTGGCCTACGCGAAGATATCCTCGATGACCTTGCCCTTGCCGTCGGGGGTCACGTAGAACGGCCGGTCCTCGCTGACGTAGAACAGGTTCGCGGGGATGCCCATGGCCCGGTAGATGGTAGCGTGCAGGTCGTCCATGATGACGGGTTTCTCGACGGTGTTGAACGGCCGTTCGTCGGCGGTCCGCCCGTACAGATAACCCTGCTTCACGCCCCCGCCCCACAGGACCACGCTGCAAGCCCCGGTGAAATGCCGGTGCATGCCGTAGTGCTTGAGCTCCATGACCTTCTCGGGAACCTCCACCTGGTCGGGGACCTTGAGTTCCGGCTTGCCCTCGACCAGCATGTCGCGGCCGAACTCGCTGGCCAGCACCACCAGGGTACGTTTCAGCAGCCCGCGCTCGTGCAGGTCGCGGATCAGGGCCGCGACGGGGGCGTCGATCTGCCGGCACATGTCGATGATGCGGGTGTGGCCGTTCTCGTGCGTGTCGAAACCCATGAAGGGGATGTATTCGGTGGTGACCTCGATGAAACGGGCCCCGCTCTCGACCAGCCGCCGGGCCAGCAGGCACCCGAGCCCGAACCGCCCGGTGTTGTAGCGGTCGTAGCTTTCCTTGGGTTCCGAGGACAGGTCGAAGGCCTTCGCGGCCGGCGAGTGCATCAGCCGATGGGCGCGGTCCAGCGACTGGCGGAAGCTCTCCTGCCGCCAGTCGCCGTCGCCGCGCGACGGACGCAAGGCGGCGAACTTCCGGTAGGTCGCCCAGCGCTCGTCGAAACGCCGCCGGGACATGCCCGGCGGGGGCAGGACCGTGGTCATGGCCTCGGCCGGGTCGTACACGAAGAACGGGCCGTATTCATCCCCCAGGAAGCCGGCGGTGTGGAAGGTCTTGACCTCGAAGTCCTCGCCGCCCACGTCGAAGCGCTGCCCGATGTCGATGAACGCCGGCACGTCGGGATGCCGCGGGCCCAGGGCCCTGGCCAGGTACCCGCCCATCGACGGGGCGTTGATGGTCTGCGGCGGGACGTAGCCGGTGTGGAAGTGGTACTGGTGCCGCGAGTGCAGGATGGCGCCCAGGTCGCCCGGGCGGAACGTGCGGATCAGCGTGCCCAGGTGCATGATCTTCGCGCAGTGCGGCAGGTGCTCGCTGATCTGGACGCCGTCCACGCTGGTGGGGATGGATTTCACCGTCGAACAGACCGCCTTGGCCTCCATGCCGGGCTCGAAGGGCGTGTAGCGCTTGGGATCGAACGTCTCGGTCTGAGCCATTCCGCCGGCCATCCACAGCAGGATCATGCAGTCGGCCTTGGGATCCGGCAGCAGCGGCGGAGGCTCCTTTTTCGCCCAGGCCGTTTGCGGGCCGCCGGCCAGGACGGCGCCGGCCCCGAAGGCCGCGCCCGCCCGTAACAGGTCCCGGCGGGTGATCCGACTGCGATGCTCTGTGTGGCGCGTGGGGTTCATGGTGATCGGTTCCTGGTTTCTCGTACCTCGTTTCTCGTGCCTCGTCACTCGATCGGCCGTCCGCCCGGCCACTTATTTCCCTTGCCTGCCGTCGTACTTTCTCACTGTCCGGCCTTGCAGCAGGCAACGCCAAGGATCAGTGGATGTACTGAAACTCCGGGCTCATGACGATGATCCAGCAGACGTCCTCCCAGCCGGGTCGGCGGTCGTCGGCCGGTGCGTCCGCCGGGCCCAGCAGGGGGGCCAACAGCTCTCGCTCCGCCGGCGTCGCCGGACGGGAATAAGCACGCAGACACAACGCATCGACGACCTTGGCGGAATCCGGCTCCCGCCCGAGGGGCGAGGCCAGCAGCGTCTTGGCGCCCTCGACCAGCCGCTCGGCCATCACCTTTCCGTTGGTCATCTCCAGCATCTGGAGCATGGAGGGGTCCTCGACCCGCACGGTGCAGACCTGCTCGCGCGACGGCCGGCCCAGTGATCGGGCCAAGGCATCGGGCACCTTGTGCCGCCAGGCCCGCACGTTCGGATCGGCCACTTCGACCGACATGGTCTTGACCTTGGGCCAGTAGCCGGTCAGTTGGGCCAGCCCGTCGAGCATCTGCTCGCTGCTGAGCCGGCGCTGAAGAGGCCCCTTGAACACCGGCGGCGTGCCGGCGGCCTGTCGGGCCTGCTCGCTCGACTCGACCACCGGCACCAGGGCATAGGCCCGCGAGGTCATGAGCAGCCGGAGGGTGTGCTTGAGGTCGTAATCATGGGCCATGAAGTCGTAGGCCAGCCAGTCGAGCAGTTCGGCGTTGGCCGGCCGGGCGTGGAAGTCGTCCACCGGCTCGACCAGGCCCCGGCCCATCAGCCGTTTCCACAGCCGGTTCACCAGGGTCCGGGCGAAACGCGGGTTGCGCGGGGACGTCACCATCTCGGAGATGGCCTTGTGCCGCTCGGCCAGGCTCGCGTCGGGCGGCACCTTGGCGAAGCCGGGAATGAGGAACGCGGGAGCGGCCACCACCCCGGTGGGCTTGTCGCAACGATGCACCTCGAGGTTGGTCTCCGAAAAGAAGCTGGCCAGCCCGTAGGTTTCCTCCAGCAGGTACGGGCGGGTGAAGTGATCGTGGCAGGAGGCACACTTGACGTTGGTGCCCAGGAAGACCTGCCCGACGTTCTGGGCGGCCTGCATGGGCGGAGTCTGGCTGGCGTTGACCACGCCGCGCCAGCGGATGCCCTTCAGGTATCCGCCCGGCCCGGCCGGACCAGGGTCGAGCAGTTCGGCCACCATCTGATCGTACGGCTGGTTGTTCACCAGCGACGGGAACAGCCAGCCGGTGATCGAGCCGCGGAGATCGTCGATGTTGGTCTGTTCGTCGTTGCGCAGCAGGTCGCACCAGTACGCCATCCATCCCTGGGCGTAGGCCAGCGAATCGCCCAGCAGCCGCTCCACCAGCCGGACGCGCTTGTCGGGGTCGGCGTCGGACAGGAACGCCCGCAGGTCCGATTCAGGGGGCAGCAGGCCGACCGCGTCGAGCCAGGCCCGCCGGGCGAAGGCGGCATCCTCGCAGACCGGCGGCGGCGCGACTTGTTCGCGCGCCCACCAGGCGGCGATGAAGCGGTCCACCGGATGCACGGCGGCATCGCCGGGGGGTTCGGCCGGCGGCGTCAGGGCGGCCAGCTCCTGCCGCTGGCGCCGGCGCCATGGGGTCCAGTCCCTGGCCGGGGCGGTCGCGGACGGTCTGGCGGCGGCCGCCCGCTGCTTCGCCGGCCGCGTACCGACGGCCCGCCGGTCGTTCGAGGGCGGCTTCTCCGCGGGTGATTGAGCCATCACCATCACCGCCGCACAGGCCACGCCACACACGATCCCCCATACGGCTCGCCTCATCACGACGACCTCGACCTTCTGCTACACTAAGCGTGCGTCCGAAATCACCAATAACCGACCGGATGGAAGCCGGTCCCGCACGGGTTTGAGGATACTGATGCCGCTGACGACCTGAACAGGGTCATTATACTCCCGCGGCCGATCCCCGCTCAACGGGGCGGCGGGAACCGCGAAGGCAGCCATGTCCGCAATCAACGATCAGGCCATCGCCCTGCGGCGGCTGGATTATTCCGAGACCTCGCAGGTCCTGCTGTTTCTCACCCGGGCCCATGGACCGCGTCGGCTCATCGCCAAGGGCATCAAGCGCGGGACCCGCGACCGCTTCGCCGTGGGGATCGACCTGCTGGAGCGCGGCGACGTGACCTTCATCGCGCGGGCCGGCGGCGAGGGCTCGCTGGGGACGCTGACCGAATGGCGGCAGGTCACCATTCATGCCGGCCTGCGCGGCAACCTGGGCCGGTTGTACGCGGCCCAGTATGCGGCCGAGATCACCGCGGCCATGATCGAGGAGGCTGATCCGCATCCCGAGCTGTACGACGCGCTGTGCAGACTCCTGGAGCGCCTGGCGGAGGGCGGTGGGGGTTCGCCGCACTCGGGGCCGGCCGCGGCCGGCGCC
>JABRVU010000333.1:0-1720 GCA_039961895.1 Phycisphaerae bacterium
GGCCGCCTTGAGCGCGTTGGAGAACGGTTCGGGCGGATGGCGCTCGGCGCGCGACCAGCTCGCGGAGTTGGAGCAGAAGCGGGCCCTTTATCAGCAACAGGCGGCCTTGGTGAGCAAACTGGACGACGCCGCGCCGCTGGACGCGGCGATCGGCGAAGTGAGCCGGTTGCTCAACGAATCGATGGCGATCCGTTCATTGACGGTCGAGTCGGCCGGTCCGCCGGCGGCGGGCACGGCGAATCCAGCGGGGCCCGGTCCCGCGCCGGCCGCCGCGGCCGTCCAGCCGCCGCCGGTCACGCGGGCATGCCTCATCGGCGTGGCCGCCACCGACGTCGACGTGGGCATCTTCCTGGGCAAACTGGGAGCCTGCCCTTTGTTCGGCGAGGTGAGCATGAGCTACACCCGCCCCAGCCGGGCCGCGGGCCGGCTGATGCGCGAGTTCGAAGTGAAATTCATCATCAAGCCGGTGGTCGAGGGCGCATCATGAACGGCACGATCCGCTCGCGCTGGGACCGTCATTCGCTGATCTGGGCGGCGGGTATTCTCGCGGTCAGCGCCGGCTACCTCCTGCTGGTCGAGCGTCCGCGGATTCAGCGCATGGGCCGGCTCAACGAGGAGGTCGCCCAGCGGACCGGCGACCTGGCCACGCGCGCGCAGTCGCTCGAAACGCTGGCCCGCACCGGCAGGGAGGTCGCGTCCCTGGCGGCCCGGGTCGCCGATTTCGACGACCGGATCCCCTCTCAGCCCCGCGTGGGGCCGCTGCTCGAGGACCTGGCCCGGGTCGCGGAGAAACGCCGCCTGGCCTCGGACGCGATTCAGCCGGGCGAACCGGTCCGCACCAGCGAGGTGGTCGCCCTGCCGATCGCCATGAAGGTGCGCGGCCCGTTCGCGGCCGTCCACGGCTTCGTGAGCGACGTCGAGGCCATGCATCGCCTGATCCGCTTCGAGCGGTTCTCGGTCAGCGTCGATGACGAACACCCCGGACTGGTGAAGGCCGACCTGGGAATGAAGGTCTTTTACGAACCGGGGGGAGGGGCGAAGTCGGGATGAACGGGCGAAGGCCGCCGATCCTGGTCGTGTTGAAGACGAGCTTCCTGGCCCAGCCACGGAAGTCGGCGGTGTTGTTGGTGCTGTTCGTGGTCATGGTGGTGGTTTACATCCGGATGTTCTCGAAGGACGGCACCCCGGCGGCGGCCCAGGCCGCGCCGCCGCCGATCATCGCGGCGCCAGCCGGGGCCGGGGCTTCGGACGTCTGGCCGGCGGTTCAACGCTTCCAGCCGATGCGCCCGCTGGTCCGCAATCTGGAACGCGATCCGTTCAAGCTCCTGCTGGACCGGTTCGCTGTGGACCCCGACGCCGCCGCTGCCGAGCGGACGCCGACGCCGGACGCGCCGACCGCCCGTCCGAAGCCGCCCGAACCGGAACTGGTGCTCCAGGGAACCTTGTGCGGGGCCGACAAGCTGGCCTGGATCAACGGGCGATGCGTCCAGGAGGGGGATGAGATCGACGGGTACCGGGTCGAACAGGTGGAGCCCACCCGCGTGACCCTCACCCGTGACGACGTGCAGCGCGTATTGACCATGGAGTGACGGGCCCGGCGAGGGACGGAGTTCGCGGAGACGCGGTGAAGGAGTCGTTCACGGCGGGGGAGCCCTCGAAGGTCCTGTCGCCGGGATCGTTCGTGGAGCGGCCGCGGGGGCGGGATCGAGGCAACCAGGAG
>JABRVU010000334.1:0-3054 GCA_039961895.1 Phycisphaerae bacterium
GGTCAGGGCCAGCAGCGAGCGGGTCATCTCGGTCGCGTGGGCCGCCGCCGTCTCGATGTCGCGCAGGGCGTTGGCCTGCACCGCGTTGGGCTCCAGCGACTGTTGCAGCAGGTGGGCGTTGCAGGTGATGATGGTCAGCAGGTTGTTGAAATCGTGGGCGATGCCCCCGGCCATCACGCCCAGGCTCTCGAGCTTCTGGGCGTTGCGGAGCTGGGCCTCCAGCCGCTGATGCTCGATCTCGGCCCGTTTGCGCTCGATGGCGTAGCGGATGGCCCGGCAGACCAGGGCCGCGTCGCTCTGGCCCTTGACCAGGTAGTCCTGGGCGCCCTGGCGCAGGGCTTCCATGGCGGCGTCTTCGTCCTTGAGCCCGGTCAGAACCACGATCGGCGCTTCCGGGGCGGCGGCGACCATGCGGGCGACCGTGTTCGAGCGATCGGCGTCGGGCAGGGACAGGTCCAGCAGCACCACGTCGAAGCGCGCGGAGGCCACCTGCTTGAGGGCCTCCTCCAGCAGCATCACGTGAACCAGGTCGATCTCGTCGGCTCGGGCCTCGCGCAGGGTCTCGCGCAGCAGGCGCACGTCCCCGGGGTTGTCCTCGACCAGCAACGCTCGGATGGGCTCACGAGGCATGTCCGGCGCCTTTCGGTTGAACGAGTTCCGGTTCGCGCGGCCCGGGGGCGGCCGCGGACAGCGTGAAGTAGAACGTCGAGCCCCGCCCCACCTCCGATTCCACCCAGATCCGACCGCCGTGCCGCTCGACGATCTTCTTGCAGATGGTCAGCCCGATCCCCGTACCCGGGTACTTCATTCTGCCGTGCAGCCGCTGAAAAAGCACGAAGATTCGCTCGAAGTACTCGGCCTCGATGCCGATGCCGTTGTCGCGGACGGAAAACACCCATTCCCCGCCCCGGCAGCTGGCCGAAACGTGGATCTCGGGCGGCGATTCGCCGCGGAACTTGACCGCGTTCCCGATCAGGTTCTGAAAGAGCTGGCCCAGTTGCGTCGGGTCGGCCTGGACCGTGGGCAACGGGTCGCGGGTGACGACCGCGCCGCATTCCTGGATGGCGACGTGCAGGTGGGACAGGGCCCGGTCGAGGACCGCCTCGCAGTCGGTGGGAACGAACGGCTTGGCCTGCGAACCCACCCGAGAGAAGGCCAGCAGATCGTTGATGAGGGCCTGCATCTGGGCCACGCCGTCCACGATATAGCCGATGAACTCGTCCGCGTCCGCGTCGAGGCGGCCCCGGTATCGGCGGGCCAGCAGTTGCGTGTAGCTGCCCACCATGCGCAGCGGCTCCTGGAGGTCGTGCGAGGCGATGTAGGCGAAGCGCTCCAGCTCGGTGTTGGAGCGGCTCAGCTCCTGGGCCTGGCGGGCCAGGGCCTCGTCGGCCTTCTGGCGTTCAATGGCCGCGGCCAGCACGTTGGCCAGCGCCGTCAGGAAGTGGGCATCGTCCCGGCTGAAGAGGCGGCGCGACACCGCATAGGCCCCCAGTACCCCGACGGGCCCCGCCTGACCCGGAATCACCGTGCTGATGCAGCTCACCACCTTCATCTCCCGCATCAGCTCGGATGGAACGAAGCGGGTCTCCCGGCTCAAGTCCTCGACGATGACCGGCCCGCCGGTCAGCAGCGTATAGCCCGATTGGGATCGGTCATCCGCGCTGACCGTGGCGCCCTCGGGCAGCGGCCGGGACGTGGTGTGAACGGCCCGGAAGAAAAGCCGCTTGCGGTCCGGGGTGCACTCCAGAACCGTGCTGTATTCGACGCCCAGGGTTTCCACCACCAGCCGGACGGCTTGGTTCATCAGCTCGTTCACCGGTGTTCCGGTCAGGGCCAGGTGCCCCAGCTCCGCGATGGCCGCCTGTTGACGGGCCACGGCCCGGGCGGTCTCCTCGGCTCGCCGGCGCTGGGTGATGTTGACGTGGGCGACCACCACGCGGGTCGGCCCTGGGCCCTCGAACCGGCTCGCCCGGACGTAGAACCATTCCCGCTCCTGCCCCTCGCCGCAGGCGTACTCGTGGGCGAACGTTTCCGTCTTTCGGTCGATGACGTCGCGGATGCCGGCGGCCAGACGGGCCGCGTCCGCGGCGCCGTCGCCGGTCATGTTTTCGCACCCGCCCAGGTAGTCGTCGCCCGGCTCGCACAGATGAATGGGGCCGCGGCCGGCCTCGGCGAACCGCCGCCACGCCGCGTTCACCGTCAGGATGCGCCCCCGGTCGTCGAGGATGGCCACCAGGCTCAGCATGGCGTCCAGCGCCGCTCGCAGGAACCGCTGCGACTCGCGCAATTGCCGCTCGGCCTGCACCCGATCGGTGATCTCGCGCACCACGCTCAACACCCGGGGCACGCCGTCCTGCTCGAACTGGTTGGCGCTGATCTCGACGGCGAAGGCCGTCCGGTCCTTCCGCAGATGCATGGCCCGCAGCGAACAATGCCCGTGCCGGGCCAACTCAGCCGAACAGGTCTCGAAAAGGTGCTGGTGATCGGGGTGGATGAGACGAACCACGCGCGTGCCGCGAAGCTCCTCCAGGCTGTAGCCGTGCATCCGGCAGAAGGCCGGATTGGCGTCCAGGATCGTGCCGTCCAGCTCCCGCAGGATCAGCCCGTCGCTGGAACTCTCGAACACGGTGCGGTATCGGCTTTCCCGTTCCTGCAAGACCTTATGGAACGTCTCGAAGCGAAGGGCCTGTCGCCGCAGAAGCCAGTACAGGATGGAGCCGGTCGCGAGGACGAAAAAGAGCCCCTTGACGATCTCCGCACCGGCGAACGAGCGCCCTTCGGGCACGAGCGCGTGCAGCAGAGGGTCCGTGGCCAGGATCCAGAAGCAGCCCACGGCCGCGTAACCGAGGCTGATCCGCAACGGACGGAGCCGTCCGGGAGTTGGCTGGGCGGATTGGCTTGAGCCGCTCATGGCGAACCTCGAACTCTATGATGGGCTCATTGATGCGCCGGGGCAACGGGATCGGCAAGGCCCTCGTTCCGCCTTGGTCGGTCCGCGGTCTGCGTCATCAGTGGCGCGATGCGGTTCCTGGTCGAGATCGGTCCGTGCTGGTT
>JABRVU010000335.1:0-10418 GCA_039961895.1 Phycisphaerae bacterium
TTTCTATTCGGCCTCTTTCGGCTTCCGGCACTCCTGCGTGGCCCGCCCGACGGACGGCGGGCTCTCCCACGCGGAGAAGGTCCTGAAGGAGTTCGCGGGCAAGGCCGGCTATGAGGTCCACGTCTCGCAGGATTTCAACGACCTCAACAGCGCCGGCAAGCTCAAGCCCTATGCCGCGGTGATCTTCTACACCACCGGCAACCCGCCGCTGGACCGCGAGGCCCTCATGGGCTACATCCGCGGCGGCGGGGCCTTCATCGGCATCCACCCGGCCACGGACACCTATCATCAGAACAACGGCTGCTGTCCGCCCTGGCCCGAGTACATCAGGATGATCGGCGGGGCCTTCGCCGGGCACGACCAGCAGCAGGAGGTGGCCATCAAGGTCGAGGACCCCGGCCACCCCTCCACGCGCCACATCTCCAGCGACTGGCGCATCCTCGACGAGATCTACCGCTTCCGCGAGTTCTCGCGCGACAACGTCCATGTGCTGTTGAGCATCGACACCGCCAAGATCAGCGATGAGAGCCTCAAGAAGCTGGGCATGAAGAAGGGCGGTGATTACCCGGTCTCCTGGACGCGCACCGAGGGCAAGGGCCGGGTGTTCTACACCTCGCTGGCCCACCGCGAGGACGTGTGGACCAACCCGGTCTGGCAGCAGCACCTGCTCGGCGGGCTGGCCTGGGCCACCGAACAGGCGGGCAGGAATTGATTCGGTCGGTTGGCGCGCCGGGACAGCGCGCCGGCCGGCTTCGGGCCGGTGTTTTGATCCGCGATCGTTCCGGATCCGAGGGCGGGCTTGCCGAGCGTGCATCCTGAACCCCGTGTGGGTCCGGCTTTCCGTGCGGGACCGGCTTTTTAGCCGGTCTGTTTTTCAGGGTTTGACCACGCACTCCTGTGGTGGACGATGCGCGGCGATGGCCCCGCCGTGCGACGGGACGGGTCAGGTTGGGAGTATGAAATCGGTGAGACGGTTTGGTTTGCACCTCGGCGTCGTGGCGGCCGTGAGCGCCGCGGTCGTGTGGTGGGCCATTCGCGGCAGCGGCGTCACGCCGGCCCCGCGGGCTGTCACCGCCGACGCCCTGCTGGCCGCGCCCGCCGGTACGCCGGCGCCGGTGAAGATCGAGGCCCGCCCCGCCTCCTTCCCGCCGCCTGATGGCCCCTATCACGGCATGTCCTGGGTCATCCACAACTCCAAGTGGGCGGTCGAAGAGGCCCGGCTGCTGCTGCCCCAGATCGCCGAGCTGGGCGCCGACACCGTGCTGATCAGCAACGCCGGCTGCCAGGAGCACGCCGGCTCCGAGAAGTTCGACATCGACCCGGAGGTCACCCCCACCCGCCAGCAGTGGCGCGAGATTTTCACCATCGCCCGCCAGAACCGGCTGCGCATCGTGCTCATGCCCATCGTGCTGCTCACCGACCCGCGCGGCGACGAATGGCGCGGAGTCATCAACCCGCCGAGCTGGGACGACTGGTGGGAGCAATACAGCGCCTTCATCCTCGCGTTCGCGGGGCTGGCCGCCGAAAACCACGTCGAGGTGTTCTCCGTCGGCTCGGAGCTGGTCAGCACCGAGACCGACACCCGCCGCTGGCGCGCCCTGATCGCCCAGGTCCGCAAGGTCTATCCCGGCAAGCTGACCTACTCGGCCAACTGGGACCATTACAAGGTCATCGAATTCTGGGACCTGCTGGACCTGATCGGGATGACCAGCTACTACAAGCTCTCCTCCGATCCGGGACCGACGCTGGAGACGTTGATGGCGGAGTGGGCCCCCATCAAGCGCGGCATCCTGATGTGGCAGAAGTCCGGCGGAGCGGGCAAGCCGCTGCTGTTCACCGAGGTGGGCTGGGCCAGCCAGGAGGGAACCTCGATCGAGCCCTGGAACTACTACCGCAAGCCGGAGGCCACTGCGGCCGGTCTCGAGGAGCAGCGCCGCTGCTACCGGGCCTTCATGGAGACCTGGAAGGACACGCCCCAGGTGGGAGGCGTGATCTGGTGGGAATGGGCGAACATTCCCGGCGGCCCGACGGATTTCGGCTACAGCCCCAAGGGCAAGCCGGCCGAAAAGGAGCTCCGCGAATGGTTCAAGGCCGTCCGCGAGCAGCGTTCGGCGGCCACCCGTCCGGCGAACTGACCCGGTTCATTCACCACCCGGACACGGAACAGACAAGCCAGTCGTCACCGCAGGGATGCAACGCCCGCCGCGGAACGCGCTGAGAGGAGCTTCAGTCGCCCGCGAATCGGAAGACGGCCGCCGGCCGGGCCGCTCGCAGGTAGTCGGCCGCCGACATGATGATGGATTCGGTCAGCGCGCCCGCGTTGAACGCGACGCGATCCAGGGCCGCCACCCCTTCGTCCACGAAAAGCTTGAACGGCAACAGCGGCTCGCCGAAGGGCGGTACGCTGCCGGGCACCAGCCCGGTCAGCTTCATCAGTTCCTCGGGGGTGGCGAAGCGCGCCGACCTGACGCCGAAATACCGCTTGATCGCGCCGGAATCGGCCTTGCGGGCGGCGCTGAGCACAAAGAGGTGGAAGGACTCGCCAACCTTCATGACCAGGGCCTTGGCGCCGTTTTCCAGCGGCTCGCCGCGGGCCGCCGCCGATTCAGCGCTGGTGCGCGTGGCCGCGTGGGTCAGGTGGCGATAGGCGATACCCGCCTCGTCCAGGTATCGGCGGATGGCGGCCGGCTCGATCGTCTGCATGATCGTCGTGACTCCTGTCCCGCGGCTCATTGTACCACTGCCCAGGCGTTCCGCGGCGATCCTCCGCCGGGTCGCGCGAAGCGGCCGGATGCAGCGGCCCATTGGGTCGTCGGCCGATTCCTTTCCCGAGGTGGCGTCCTGCCCCCGCGGCCCGCGACCTCCGCCGCTCGTCCGATCCGATGGCTCTTTGGCCTTGGCACCAGGAAGCGATATACTTCCCCCCACGATGGAACCCACGATTCCGATTCTGCGCTATGAGCGGATCACCAAGACCTTTCCCGGCGTGCGGGCCCTCCAGGACGTCAGCTTCGAGGTTCGTGCCGGCGACTGTCACGCGCTGATGGGCGAGAACGGCGCCGGCAAATCCACGCTGGGCAAGATCACGGCGGGCATCTACCAGCCCGACGGCGGCACGATCTACCTGGACGGCAGGCCGGTCTCTTTCGCCACCCCGCTGGAGGCGGTCCGGGCCGGCATCGGCATGGTCCACCAGGAGCTGTGCTTCTGCCCCAACCTGACCGTGGCCGAGAACCTCTGCCTGGGCAGCCTGCCCACGCGCCTGGGGTTCCTCAACCGGGCGGAGATGCGCCGCCGGGCCCGGGCCATGCTGGCCGAGATCGGCGCCAACATCGACGTGGATCTGCCGCTTTCCGCCCTGTCCACCGGGCAGGAGCAGATGGTGCAGATCGCCGGGGCGGTGGGGACCGGGGCCCGCATCATCGTCTTCGACGAGCCGACCAGCTCGCTGGCGGCGGCCGAGGCCGAGCGGCTCTTCGAGCTGATCGGCAGGCTCAAGGCCCGCGGGGCCACGCTCATCTACGTCTCGCACCGGCTGGAGGAGATCACCCGGCTGTGCGACCGGATCACCATTTTGCGCGACGGACAGCACATCGAGACCGCCGACGTGGCCAGCATGACCGTGGACGCGATCGTCCAGCGGATGATCGGCCGGCCGCTCGAACAGTACTTCCCCGCCCACCTGGGCGGGGTCCCGGGCCAGGAGCGGCTGCGCGTCGAGAACCTCACTTCGCCGGGCAAGTTCGAGAATATCTCCTTCACCCTTCGGGCCGGGGAGGTGGTCGGGCTGGCCGGCCTGGTCGGGGCGGGGCGCAGCGAAGTGGCCCAGGCCATCTTCGGCCTGGACCGCCAGGTCACCGGCAAGGTGTACGTCAACGGCCGGCCAGTGGTCATCCGCTCGCCGCGCCAGGCGATGGCCCTGGGCATCGGCCTGCTGCCCGAGGACCGCAAGCGCCAGGGGCTGGTCCTGAGCATGGGCGGACGGCACAACCTCTCGCTGCCCATCCTCGACCGGCTCAGCCTGCTGGGCTTCGTCAAGACCCGCCCCGAGCGGGCCCTGACCAAGAAGTACTTCGACCGGCTGCGCGTGCGCACGCCGAGCATGGACACGGCCGCGGTCACGCTTTCCGGCGGCAACCAGCAGAAGATCGCCCTGGCCAAGTGGCTGGCCAGCGAATGCGGCATCCTGCTGATCGACGAGCCCACCCGCGGCGTGGACGTGGGGGCCAAGGCCGAGATCCACGCCCTCATCGACGAGCTGGCCCGCGAGGGCGCCGCCATCCTGCTGATCTCCTCCGAGCTGCCCGAGGTGCTCAACCTGAGCACGCGCATCATCGTGCTCCGCGAAGGCCGGCAGATGGGCGAGCTGTCGCGGCGCGAGGCCACGCAGGAGGCGCTGATGCGGCTCATGGCCGGCGTCGAGGAATCGCCCCGCGGGCGCGCCGAGGCGGAGCGGAATTGACCCCGGCGTTGCCTCCCGCAACGCGGGTGAAGCGAGAAGCCAGAAGTGAGAAGTGAGAAAGCCGCGTTCTTCGTGGGTTTTCCCGGCGTTCCCCGGAGGCGGCCTTGCCGGGACGCGGTCCGGCGTTCTCTTCGTGCGTTGGGGACTGCGACATGGGGGTTGATCCTGGCCTGCCCGGCCGGATGCGCCCCGCGCGGTCCGTCGCTACGCGATTTCGAGAAGCGTTCCCCCGCCGAGCAGCAGCTTCTGGCCGCGGTCGAGCTGAGCGGGCCGGTGAGACTGGGGGGGTTCCCGTTTCTGCCCCGTCCCGCGGTCACGTTCTTCCGCGACGGCAAGCCGGTGCCCTACCGCGAGGCCGACGTGCCCGTCCGCACCGAGGGCGGGCGACTGGTCTTCCAGTTGCAGCCGCTCTTCGGCAAGGGTGCGCTCATCGAGTATGAAATCGCCGAAAGCCCGGACCAGGCGCAATCGTCGCTTGTCTTCCGATCGGATGCGCCGCTGCCGGAGGTGCGTCTGCACTCCTTCGCGCCGCCGGGTCTGCTGCCGGTGCGACTCAAGCAGGGGGCTCAAAGCCCTGCAAACCGACCGGACGACGGTCCAGTCCGCACGCAACCGGGAACGCCGTCCGAACCGGCCGCCGGTCGTGAGAACGTGCTGTCGATCCTGGGCCTGGCGCTGTTCGCGTCGTGCGATGGGCTCTATGACCCGCGGCGCGATTACGCCGTGGCCATCGACGCCCCGTTCCAGTACAGCCCGTACGGCTCGCGTCCCGAGGTCGGTTTGTTGGGGATCAGGCCGTCGGCGGCCAGCGGGCGCGAGGTCCGCATCGGCTTTCGCTACAGCCCTGACCTGCTCAAGAACCGGTTCAAGCTCTCGACGCCGGCCGCCGGCGACCGCCCTCCTCCGGCCACGGCGCCCGCCGATTGGCACGTCATGCCGCCGGATGGCGTCGGGCCGGAGCTGGCCTCCTGGCTGAGCGCGCATCTGTCCGTGCCCGGAGAGGCGTTCTCAATCGTGGAGCCGGCGGGTGGTTTACCGGCCATGATCCGTTCGGCGCCGCCGATCTCGCCTCCTGGCGGGACGGCCGCCGCGGGTATGGACAAGGACTGGAAGCACAAGCTGGACAAGACGCGGCAGATTAACGGGCGGGTCCTCGAACGCGGGCGGCGCTACAACTGGCAGCACGCCAAGGAGCTGCTGGCCACCACCCTCGAGGACTACTGGTCGCACGGCATCACGCGGACCCGCACCGCCGGACCGCTGTACCTCGGGCTGCCGCTGTCGCTCGAACACGCCCGCATGTGGGCGAGCCTGGCGGCGCTCAGCGGCCAGGGCATCGTGATCGGCGACGACGTGCGGGCCCTGCCCGCGGAGCGCGTGGAACTGCTGCGGGCCATCGTCCCGCCGGCTCCGATCCGCGCGGCCGACCTGTTCGCCCACGCCCTGCCCGAAACCTGGGTGGTCACGGGCGCCCGGGCCGTCGCCTTGGCCGGCGGGGGCACGGAAACGCAGCCGTTCGCGTTGGTGGGCGTGTTCAACGTCTCGCTCGAACCGCGCCGGATCACGGTCCGCCTGGCGGAGGCGATGCCCGGGCTCCGGCCCGCCGCGGCCGGGGGCAGCGTCGAGTTCGCGGTGCATGACTTCTGGCGCGACCGGCTGTACGCGACCACGCGCGAGGCCTTTGAGGTGCCCATGCCGCCGGCCTCGTGCCGCGTGTTCCGCATCCTGCCGGCGCCGCCGGATAGGCCCGAACTCATCAGCGCCGGGCCGCGGATGTTCCCGTTGGTCGCCGATGCGCGGGCGGTGGCCTGGAACGCCGGCGAGCTGGCGATGACCGGCGTCAGCCGCGTCGTCGCCGATCGGCCGTTCACGCTGCGTTTCCTGCTGCCGGAGTCGGCCGCGAGCTTCGAGATCGCCGACGTCGTCGTCGAAGGCGGCACATCGCAGGCGGCTGGCCGCCTCGGCCGGACGCGCGCGGTCGCGCTGCTCTCGAATCAGGACGCCGATCTTCGCTGGACGGTGCGGTTCTCACGCGCCGCCCTGCGGCTCGATCCGCCGGCTGCTCCGGCCGGCCTGCAAGCCGCCGCCGACACCCGCGGCGTCCTGCTGACCTGGCGGGCCGGTGACGAGGCCTCGCGCTATCGCGTCTACCGCGACGGAGCGGCCATCGGCGAGACCTGCGACGCCTGGTTCCAGGACAGCACGGCCGTCTACGGCCGGTCCTACGACTATCGCGTTACCGCCCTTGATGACGCCGGACGGGAGTCGGCCTTGTCGCCTCCGGTCGGGCATCGCATGCCGCTCCCGGCCGCCGTCCATCTTTCCGAGCTCGAGCCGCTGGTGGCCGAGCAGGAACACCTCGGCGTGACCGGCGACGCCAGCGCCGCCGGCAACCCGCTCACCGTGGCCGGCCGGCGCTACCCGCGCGGGCTGGGCACGCATTCGCGGGCCCGCATCGTCTATTACCTCGGCGGCGGATACCGGACCTTCACCGGCGCGGTGGGCATCGACGACGAGACCGCCGGCAAGGGCTCGTGCGCGTTCATCATCCGGGCAGACGGCGAAGCGCTCTTCACCAGCGAGGTGCTTCGCGGCGGTGCGGCGGCCCAGCCCTTCTCCGTCTCCGTGGCCGGCCGGATGACGCTCGAACTCATCGTCACCGACGGCGGCGACAACCCCGACAACGACCACGCCGACTGGCTGAACCTGAAACTTGAGCCCCAATCGCCGTAATTGCGTCCGATAACTCAGGAATCTTGCGCGCCGACCCATAAAACCTCTTGACGGGCTTCGACGTCGGGCGTCACAATCGCGCCCATCGCGGAGCGGACGTGGACTTCGCGCCGGTCGCGGGAATAGCATCAGACACGCGGCGGGATGAAACACGAAGGGCGACAGAAGCGAGTGGCGGGCAAGATGAATCTTCGGCGGCGAATCGTGGGAATGGCGGCCATGGCGTTGGGCCTGGCGGCCTGGGGCTGCGGCGGGGCGCCGGAGCTGCTGCCGGCCGTCGAGGACGCCGACCTGACCACGGTGGTTGACGCCTCCGCCGACCTGGCCGGCGCTTCGTCCTCGAATGCACCCGCCGGCGCGGATTGCATCGCATTGGGAAACCCCGAATCAACCACGCACCAGGCCCTGGTCGACGCGCTCAATCAGTATCGGATCGAGAACGGCCTCAAGCCGCTGATCTACTCGAAGCGGCTGGAGGCCGCCGCCGACGGGCAGGTCCGCGACCTCTGGCAGCGCGGCTATTTCTCGCACATCAATCCGGAGGGCCAGAACCCCGGCGACCGGGCCATCGCGGCCGGCTTCTGCCACAAATACGTGGGCGAGAACCTCGCCGCGGGCCAACGCAGCGTCTCCGCGGTCATGACCGCCTGGCAGAACAGCCCCGGCCACAACGCCAACATGCTCGAACCCGAGTACCGCTACGTCGGCGTGAGCTTCTCGGTGGACCAGAACGGCCGGATGTACTGGGCCCAGGAATTCGCCTACGAGCTGCCGTAATTCCCACCATCCGTTGAAACATCAAGGCGCCCGGAAAGTCAGCTACTCAACTCCCGGCTTCGGCTTTTTTTGGGGGGTTATCCTGCACTGCGGCCATGCGGCTCATGAAGGTCGGCCGCCACGCGCGCGTCCTCCAGGGTATTGCCCGTGGATTCGCCCCCGCCCGTTCCGCGGCCCATGAGGAGGAAGATCACGGCCATGAGCAGGTAACCGGCCGCCACCGGGTACGCGCGGTAGACGAAGGCGCCGGGCTGGGGGGCCTGGCCGATCAGCAGATAACCCACCTCGTTGCCCTTGAGCTGATAGGCGTGCATGAGACCCAGCGTGGTGAGCACCACCGCCGCCAGCGTCCAGCCGGCCGCCGCGCGAAAGCGCCGGTCGATCAGAAAGGCCGACACCGCCGCCACGATCATGCAGGTGAAGATGTAGCCGCGCTCCAGGATGTTCATGCCGTGGAGGAGGAAGCCGTTCACCGCGCTGTTGATGCCGGCGGCGTCCGGTCCGGTCGCGGTGAGCAGCTCCTGCATGGTGCGCCCGCCGCTGCCGTCCGGTCCGAAGGCGCCGCTGATGATGGTGGCCCCCCAGGCGGCGATGGCCGGGAACAGCGCCAGGGCCACCGCCGGCGCGTGCCGCAGCGGCGAGGCCTGGAACGACTGGGCGGTGATGACGATCCCGATCCACAGCACGATGGCGATGCCGGCCTCGAGCGGCACGACCTTGCTGATAAGCTGCACCGTGCCGGTCAGGCAGATGGCGGTGATGACCAGGCCGTTGAGCGTCGAATAGCCGGCCCGGGCGCCCAGGGCCTTCCAGCCGGGATGGCCGATGTAGATGGTCGTCGGGAAGCAGCTCCCGAAGCAGGCGGCGGCGATGCTGCCCAGGCCGTTGACGGCCAGCGACGGGCCGGTGGCGAAGACGTCGCCGCCGGCCTCGGCCGACTCGATGTTCTGGAGGCTGCCGATCACGTTGAACAGGCCCATCGGGATGATGACCGCCAGCAGGCTGATGATCTCCGTCCACTCCTTGCCCACGCGGAAGATGTCCATCATGGCCGGCCAGGACCAGTGCGGCACGTAGAGTTGCCAGCCGTGCCAGGCGGCGCGGACGTCGGAAGCGCTCATGGCCGGTTCAGCCCAGCCGGCCGGCAGCCACGCGCCCGCGGCGGTCAGCAGCCAGGCCATGCCCGTTCCCGCCAGCATGGCCACCAGCCCGCCCGGCAGTCCGGCGAACCTGGCGTGCGAGAAATACGTGAGCAGCACGATGGCCAGGGGCACCATCGCCACCAGCGGTCGCTGCCAGATTTGAAGGGCGAAGGTCATGGAGATGAAGGCGATGGCGATGCCGGCCAGCGTGCCCAGCAGCGCCGCCCGCGGCGTGTTGCGGCGGAGCCGCTCGGCCACGAAGGCGCCGCCGAACTCGATGAGGCCGCTGCCCAGGCAGGCGATCAGACCCAGCTTCCAGGCGTAGACCGGGTCGTGAGTGCGGTCGAAGGCCGGCTTGATGACGAAAAACACGTAGACGATCAGCGAGGGCGTGTTGATGCCGTAGGGCAGGGCGGTCACGTCGGAGCGCTTCTCGCGCCAGGCCACCCAGTGGGCCTGCAAGGCATAGAACACGTTGCCGATCAGCAGCGACACCGCCGCGCCGGGCAGCATGTAGCGGGTGATCAGATAGAGATGGTCGCCGGTCATGCCGCAGAACCGCGTGCACAGCCCGACGATGAGCAGCAACTGCACCAGGTTATCGACGGCCAGGCCGAAGAAGCCGTCGAGGTCGCGCTTGACGAGGACCGGATAGCGGATGGGCATGGCGGGGACTCCTCTGGGAGCTTGATACACGTGCCGGGGTACATTGTTGCCCACGTCCGGCATTCGTCAACGTGAAACGAGGACGCGGAGCACGGGGGCGCGACGGCCGGGCGGTGCGGCGATGAGGGGGTCCGGCCGCGGCGTCCGGCGAAAACTCACAGGCCTGGGATCCGTGACCGGATCCCCAACCGTACCCGCGGGCTCCGCAGAGGCCCAAGGTCAAAAGACCCGCGCCGAATACTCGTAGGCCCCGCAGGGGCCCAAGGTCAGAAGACCCGCGCCGATACTCGTAGGCCCCGCAGGGACCCAAGGTCAGAAGACCCGCGCCGAATACTCGTAGTCCCCGCAGGGGCCCAAGGTCAGAAGACCCGCGCCGAATACTCGTAGTCCCCGCAGGGGCCCAAGGTCAGAAGACCCGCGCTGATACTCGTAGGCCCCGCAGGGGCCCAAGGTCAGAAGACCCGCGCCGAATACTCGTAGGCCCCGCAGGGGCCCAAGGTCAGAAGACCCGCGCTGATACTCGTAGGCCCCGCAGGGGCCCAAGGTCAGAAGACCCGCGCTGAATACTCGTAGTCCCCGCAGGGGCCCAAGGTCAGAAGACCCGCGCCGAATACTCGTAGGCCCCGCAGGGACCCAAG
>JABRVU010000336.1:0-7585 GCA_039961895.1 Phycisphaerae bacterium
CACGGACTGTTTGGTCACAATCCATGATACCCGCAAGGCCGCCCCTTTTTCATTGCGCAGAACGTACATGAACAAGCCCCAAAAAAGGGCAAAAGTCGAGATAAGAACACGGACTGGTGGGGGTCAGGCCCGACGATCGAATCGCTGAGAATCCCCGCGTCATCGACCGCCTGAGCGAATTCAACTTCCTCCGGGGCCTCGATGTTTTCCGGTCCCTGCTCAGACCATCCATCGGGCATCCGGCAGCCGTTGAGGCCAGACCCGACCGCGCGCTCTTGCGCAGAGGCATGGAGCTGCGCAACTTCCCGGCCGACCTCATCATGTAGATGGCCGGAGCAATCATCTACCAGGTCGCCGCCGGTTCTCGAGCCCGTTTGACATCCCGTGCAATCTGGTCCTTGAGGAGCCCGACGGAATCGAAGCGTTGTTGGGCGCGAAGCCACTCGAGGAACTCCAGCCGGATGCGCCGGCCGTAGAGGTCGCCGTCGAAGTCGAGCAGGTGCGCCTCGACCAGCAGTTCCTTCGACTCGAACGTCGGCGTCCGCCCGATGCTGATGGCCGCGGTTCGTAGTTGGCTCTCGCCCTTGCCGGCGCTCCGGGTCTCTTCCCCGATCCGCCCTCCGCCATCCGCCACCCGCCATTCTCCCGCTTCATGTCCCTCGATGGCCGCCCGGCCGACGTAGACGCCCTCGGCGGGGATGAGCTGGTCTTCAACGGCCAGGTTGGCGGTGGGGAAGCCCAACGTTCGTCCCCGTCCGGAACCGCGCTGGACCGTGCCGAAGAGGGCGTAGGGCCGGCCCAGGCATTCGGCCGCGCGGTCCACGTTTCCCGAACCCAGAAGGTGGCGGATCAGCGAGCTGGAGATCACGGTGTCGGGCTGGCCGCCCAATGCCGCCCGGATCGGCTCGACCACGTGGACCTCGAAGCCCCGGGCCGCCCCCGCGGCCCGCAACAGGGCCAGGTCGCCCTGTCGATGGCGGCCGAAGCGGAAGTCCTTGCCCTCGACCAGGGCCCGCGGCCGGAAGCGGCTCACGATCACGTCGTGGATGAATTCCCCGGCCGAGAGGGCGAAGAACTCCGGCCGGCTCTCGACCACCACGACGATCTCCGCGCCCGCCGCCGCCATGAGCCGCAGTTTTTCGTGCGGCGGGGTGAGCGTCGGCGGCACGCGGTCGGGAGTGAGGATGGCCGCCGGATGCGGCTCGAAGGTCATCACCGCCAGCCGGGTGCCCCCGCGCCGGGCCAGTTCGACGCCCGTCTCCAGCAGGGCCCGATGCCCGCGATGCACGCCGTCGAAGTTGCCGATGGTCAACACCACGCCGGATAGCCGGGCGGCTTCAATTCCGTGAATCACCTGCATATCATGGCTACTATGACCCAACCCCCCGCCGCGATCAACTACTTCGCCAAGGACCGGGTGCTGGAGATCACCTGGGCCGCGGGGCAGGTCGCGCGCCTCTCGACCAGGAAACTGCGCGGCTCATGCGGGTGCGCGGCCTGCGTGGATGAACGCACCGGACAGCGCATTCTCGACGTGGACGCCGTCGCGGAAGACATCGACATCGTGTCGATGCACCCGGTGGGCAACTACGCCCTGCACATCACCTGGAGCGACGGGCACGACAGCGGCTTTTTCTCCTGGGAACACCTCCGCCGCCTGACGGCCGAAGGCGACCGATAGCGGCCCGGGCGCGCCGCCGGGGCCTGCCCGTGCCGCAGCGTCGCTCCCGTGCAGATCCTGAAACACCAGCAGGGGCCGGATCCGCCGCGTCGGCGACTGTCCGGCGCGGATGGACCTGATATACTGCGCGTTCCCGTCGTCCGGCCCTGATGGAAGGAGCAGGCCATGCCTCCAATCATGTTCTCGATCGTGATATGTGTTTTCGGCGCGTCGGCGGTCCTGGGCGCCGACGCCGGCGCGGAAAAAGGCTGGCGGCAGCGGCAGTTCATCATCACCTTCTGGTGCCCGCCGCCGGCGACCGACGAGGCCCTCGCCCGTGTGGCGGCCGAACACTACAACCTGACCTGGGTCTCTCCCGACGGCCTGGACCTGGCCGCCAGGCACGGCCTGCGGGCCATGCTGACCAGTCCCCTGCTGAGCCCGGACGTGCTGGACGACGCCGCCCGGCGGGCCCAACTGGACGCCCTGATCGACCGGGTCAGAAGCCATCCGGCGCTGGAGGCATACTACCTCACCGACGAGCCGAGCGCCGGCGCGTTTCCCTCCTGGGGCCGGATGGTGGCATATCTGCGCGAGCGCGACCCGGCCCACCTGGCATACATCAACCTGTTTCCCACCTACGCGAACGAGCAGCAGCTCGGCGTGAGCACCGCGGACACGGCCCGGGCCCGGGTCGGCTATCCGCGCGACTGGGCGGGAGTCCAGCCCGACGATCCGGTCGTGCTGCGCTACCGCGAGCACCTGAAGCGTTTCGTGGAGATCGTCAAGCCCGATCTGATCAGCTATGACCATTATCACTTCTTCAAGACCGGCGACGGGCGCGAGTATTTCCTCAACCTGGCCCTGATCCGGGAGGCGGCCCAGGCGGCCGGCAAGCCCTTCCTGAACATCGTGCAGGGCGGCGACAGCGAAAAGGTGTGGCGTCGGCCGACGGCGGCCGAAGTGCGCTGGCTGGCCTTCACCACGCTGGCCTACGGCGGGCGGGGCATCAGTTATTTTACTTATTGGTATCCAGGTGGTTTATACCAAGACGGCAGGCCCACGCCCCTGGCCGGGGAGGTGGCCCGCGTCAACGCCGAGGTCGCCCGGTTCGGGCCGGCGCTGCTGGAGCTGGACTCCGTCGGCGTCTATCACACGCCGCCGCTGCCCTATGGCAGCCAGGCCGTTCCCGCCGAGGCGCCGGTGCGGCCGGTCGGCGAAGGGGAGTTCGTGCTGGGCCTGTTCGGCAAGGCCGGCAAGACCACCGCTTTCATGGTCGTCAACCGCAGCTACCGGCAGGAGGCGGAAGCGGCGGTGAAGGTCGCGCTGTCCGGCCGCGGACTCGAGGAGCTTGACCGCAGGACCGGCGCGTGGTCGAAAGGCCCGCCCCTGTCCGCCGATCGAATCGTCAGGCTCCGGCTCGCGCCCGGCGACGGAAGGCTGCTGCGCATCGTCGACTGATGAGCCCTCACCAGGTCGACCCGTCAAAGTACGGCCCTTGCGTCCGCCGGCGGGTGGACAGGATCAGGGAGCCGCCTCCTTCAGCAGCCATGCTTCCGCGACGCTCGATTGCCGCCGCCAGTTGAGGTGCGACTCGTCGATATCGTCCCAGGTCAGACGCAGCCGGCCGTCGGCGGTCAGCTCCGGCGGGACCGCGAACTCCTTGAACTCGCCGATCTCCCGGGAATACCGCCCGGGCGTCAGCAGACGTCCGTCGCCGCGCAGGACCGAATCGCCCTGTCCGGTGACGCGGACCGTGTACCGCGCCTTCGGGTCGAGCCCCTCGTAGACCACCGCGATCGGCCAGCGCAGATGATGCTGCCACGAGAGCCGCCGCCGGCTCATGCCGTCGTCCCACCACGAGTGCTCGGGGTTCTCGTGGCGGAAGCCCTCCGGGTCGGTGTTGATCTGTTCGCCGCGGAGCACGCGCGGCGACTTGCCCACGTGGCCGACCTCGTCGTAGAAGCTTCCCGGTCCGGGTTGCTCCCAGGTGCGGATCGTCTCCAGCCGGTCAAGCCGCTCGCGTTCGCCGGCCAGTCCTTCGACCTTGGCGAACTCATCCTCCAGCCACCAGCGGTTGTTGAGCGGATAGTCGATGAAGTCCATGATGCAGCCGCGCTCCGCCCCGCTGGCGTGGAAGCGCTTGACGCTGGTCTGGTAGCCGATGGACTTGAACAGGGCCTCGGCCAGTTCGTCGATGCGTCGGCGCCATTCCGGGTGCGTGGGCTGGGTCTGGGCCTTTCGCAGGATGGCCCGGGCCTGGTCCATCGCGGCCTGGGCCCCGATCCGCTCCGCGCCGGCCAGGGCGGCCATCGCCTCGGCCTCCAGCCGGGTCTCGTGAAGCAGCCGATGCCGGGTGTAGGCGTCGTAATAGGCCCGCATCAGGTGCATCTGGAACCGCCAGTCGTCCGCCAGGCGCGGGTGCCGCCGTTCCAGATCCTGCCACAGCGCCAGCACACCGTCCACGCCGGCGTTGAGGGCCAGGCTTCCACGCCAGTTGTTCTCCAGGCCGAGCAGACCGTCGGCCGCGGCCTCGGCCACGTCCGGCCCGAAGTAGAAGCGCGCGTATTGCACCAGCATCCCGCGGACGTCGGACCGCGAATCCCACCCCAGCAGGCTCCAGACCTGCTTGTTCACGTCGTCGTGGATGCCGTCGGAGTAGGTCAGGAAACCGGTGGTATAGGGCGCGTAGAGCCGGAACAGGTTGGCGCTGTCCGCCGGGCGTGGGTTCACCGGCTCGCGCCCCAGCGTCAGGGCGAAGGCCGGGTCCCACCACTCGACCGGAAACTGGCAGCGGACGGTGTGGGTGATGTCCGGGTACCAGCGCAGGCCGTAACGGGCGGCCAGTCGCGGGCGGGTCTCCCACAACGGCGGGCTCGACGGCCCGGCCACCAGTCCGCCCAGCCACGCCGGAGCCTCCTTCCCGATGAAGTCGGTGAAGGCCAGGGCCTTGGCGCGGTCGAACCCCTGAAGCGAGACCCAGATGCGGGCCTGGGGATGGGTTTTCTCCAGCCGGAGGGCCAGTTCCTTCAAGAAAGGGATGACCCGTTCCGGCGGGTTGTCGCCCGGGTCGCCGCCGGGGAAGAAGACCGCGTCCAGCCGCGGGCAGGCCCGGTAGAGGGCCTCGTGCCGTTCCAGCATGGCCTGCCGCCGGGCCGCGTCGCCGAGCGGAAAATCCGCCGGCGTCCACACCCAGTAATCGAGGTTGTAACGCGCGCAGATTTCGCTGAGGGCGCGGTTCATCTCCTCGCGGGGCACCGGCATCAGCGGTCCCTTCATGTCGTCTTCAAAGGGAATGTTCTCGATGGCGTTGGCGCCGAAGACGGCCAGTTCGCGGATGTACTGCTCGTATTGGCGCGGCGTCCAGGCGTCGTAGCTGTTGGCCCGGGCCCGGTAGCCGAGCTGGTGGCCGCGCAGCGGGTATTCGGGCGCGGCGGCGACGCGCAAGGCGCCGTTCAGGCCCATGCCTCCGGGCCGATACTCGATTTCGCGCAGCAGCCGCCCGACCCCGAACAGCACGCCGCGGTCGTCGGCTCCCATGACGAACGCGCCGGCCGGCTCGGTCTGCGTCGCGGGCAGCACGACGAGAGCGAACCCTTCCGGTCTGGATTCCGGCGGGTCCACGTTGCCGTTCGGCGAAGGCCCGCTCATTCGTCGCGTCAGTCGCTCGGTCCAGGGGGTCCGGCCGTCGCGGACGGACAGCGCGATGACCGGGGCGCCGTCCGGCCAGTCTTCCCGCACCGACAGCCGCAAGCCCGTTCGCTTTTCAATCTCTTCGACCAGGACGACGGCGGCCGTGGTCTCGGCGGGTCCGCGCCCGGCCGAGCGGACCACGACGACGGCCCTGCTCAAGTCGATCTCCGCTCCCGCGGCGGCCGCCGCCGTTGCCCAGACCGTGGCCCATGCTCCCAGGGCAAGGAACAAGGGCTTCCCGACGGGCGGTCCGCCTCTGGTGAACCCCAGTGCCGGGGGCTTTGACAACGAGCGGTTCTGCACGTGCGGCATGGTGGCTTCTCCGTGATGCCCGGGGCGCCCCGCGGGCGTGAAAACCACCGCGGAGCCGCGAGCCCGGACCGTTTCGGACTTATCCGCTGACCGGGGCCGGCGTCGCTTCGGAGGCCGGCGGCAACGATTGGTCCGCGGGCGCCGGACGCACGAGACTCAGCACTACCTGGCCCGACCGCGGCGCGGGGTTTTGACCGGCGGTGACGACCTTGATTCGGCTCTTGGAGATGATGAACAGCAACAGGGCCCGATCACCATGATGCCGGCGGAAATCCTCGTACGTGAACGCATCCGTGATGGAGGTGGCCCTGACGGTGGCTCCTTGCTCGATCAGTTGTTCGAGAGCCTCGCAGGTGGCTTCGGTGTCGAACAGGGACGGGGCCTGGTGGTGCCGGGCGGTCTGCCCGAAGAAGTCGGTCCTGGGCGGAAGCTGGTAGACCGAGCCGCGACCGAAGACGCGCCCGAACCGGTCGGTGGCCAGGAGATTCACCTCGGCGTTGGGGGTCAGGGCCAGCAACCGCCCGATGCCGGCAAGGTCGATCTTTTCCAGGAGATCCTCGTTGAGTACGCTGCCGTGGAAGGCCGGCAGCCCGGCGGTCCGGGCCTCGGCGACGGCGGCGAGGTTGGTGTCCACCAGCAGGACGTTGAAACCCGCCTGCCGGAGGGCCGAAGCCGCCGCCCGGGCGAAGCGGGTGGCGCCGACGAAAAGAAACCCCTGGGGGTCCCGCTCCGACAATCCCAGCCGGCGCGCCAGGGGCGCCGCCGTCAGGCCGTAAAGCACCACCGTCCCCACGATGCATGCAAAAGTGATCGGCAGCAGCAGCCGGGCCTGGGCGTACCCGGCCTGTTCGAGGGCCAGCGAAAACACCGAGGACACCGCCGCCGCCACGATCCCCCGCGGAGCCATCCACATGACGAACAGTCGTTCGCGCCAGGTCAGCGGCGAACCGGCCGTCGCCGCCGCCACGCACAACGGGCGGGCCACGACGACCACGACCAGCAGAAAGACGGCCGTCTCCGCGCCGAGGCGACTGAAATCCTCCAGCCGCAGACGCGCGCTCAAGAGAATGAACACGCCCGACAACAGCAACACCCGGAGGTTTTCCTTGAACTCCACGATGCCGCGCAGGTCCGCGCTTCGCTGATTGGCCAGGACGATCCCCATGACCGTGGCCGCGGCCAGTCCGGATTCCTTCTGAAACAGGTTGGCCAGCCCGAAGGCGCCGAGCACCAGCGTCATCGTCACGATGACCTGAAGACCGTCGGGAACGATCAGACGCCGGAGCATCTGGATCAGCAGCCAGGCGGCCGCAAGCCCCAGAACGGCCCCGGCCCCCAGGCTCCGCAGGAGGACCCAGCCCAGGTGCAGGGGGGCCTCCTCCAGCCGTCCGCTCAACACGGCCTCGAATACGACGACCGCCAGCAGGGCCCCGATCGGATCGATCACGATCCCTTCCCATTTCAGGACCGGACCGACCGCGCCTTTGGGTTTCACGAAATCCAGCAGCGGCAGCACCACCGTCGGACCGGTCACCGTGAGGATGGCCCCCAGCAGGGCGGCCAGCGGGGCATCGAGACCGAGAATCAGATGGGCCGCCAGCCCCACGACGGCCCAGGTCAGCAGCGCCCCCAGGGTGACCAGCCGCCAGACCACGGAACCGGCGCCGCGCAACTCCTTGACGTTGAGCCCCAGCCCGCCTTCAAACAGGATCAGGGCCACGGAGAGCGAGACCAGCGGCAGAAGCAGGGTGCCGAACAGGGTATCGGGATGAATGACTCCGAACACCGGGCCGGCGAGGAAACCGAACAACAGCAGCAGCAGGATGGCCGGCAGACGCAGTGCCCAGGCCAGCCACTGGGCGGCCGCCGCCAGCAACAGGACGATCAGGAGCGAGTTGATCACGGACTGGGGCATCTGGC
>JABRVU010000337.1:0-2187 GCA_039961895.1 Phycisphaerae bacterium
CTTCCTGGCGTATCCGTTATCCCCGCGTTGCATGACGCCGCGCCGGGCAAGCGAGAAGTGAGCGGTGAGAAAACGGCGCCGACGGCGGGCAGCTCGAGGTGCCGGAGGCAGTGACGTTCGCCGGATCCAAATCGACAATGGCGAAGGCTTTCGTTCAGGGACGTTTTCAGGGTCATACCGTGAATACGCATGCGACCTGAGGGGTGTCCTCCGCGATCCGATATCCGAAATCCTCGATCCCCGGGTGTGTGACTGAATCCGCGGCCCGCACGGGGGCGGGCCGCTCCATTGTCTGCCCCGCCCCATGCGTCACGGACCCTCGATCCCCCGCCGCCGGCTTCCCGACTTCATGAGTACCGGTACCTTCCGTATAATGCCGCGATGGAACAGACCATCGCCATCCTGGACTTCGGGGCCCAGTACGCCCAGCTCATCGCCCGTCGGGTGCGCGAGAACCGCGTGTTCAGCGTGTTGTGTCCGCCCTCCATCCCGCCGGCCAGGCTCCGGGAGATGAACGTGCGGGGCCTGATCTTTTCGGGCGGGCCGGCCAGCGTCTATGAGCCGGGGGCGCCGCGGTGCGACCCGGCACTGCTGGAGATGGGCCTGCCGGTGTTGGGCATCTGTTACGGGATGCAGCTTGCGTCGCTGCTGCTGGGGGCGGAGGTCAAGCCGGCGCCGGCCCGCGAGTTCGGGCGGGCCCGGATCGAGGTGGTGGACGACACCGACCTGATGAAGCACGTGCCGGCCGGCTCGCAGGTGTGGATGAGCCACGGCGACCAGGTGGCGAGCCTGCCGGCGGATTTCGTGCCCCTGGCGGCGACGGCCAACTGCCCCGTCGCGGCCGTGCGCCACCGCCGCCGGCCGGTTTACGGCGTGCAGTTCCACCCCGAAGTCACGCACACGCCCTGCGGCGGGCAGATCCTGCGCAATTTCGTCTATGACATCTGCGGCTGCCAGGGCACCTGGGAGGTGGGCAACTTCGTAACCCATGCGATCCAGAGCGTCCGCGAGCGGGTCCGGCCGGATGAGCGCGTCATCTGCGGGCTGTCGGGCGGCGTGGATTCGAGCGTGACCGCCGCCCTGCTGCACGAGGCCATCGGCGATCGGCTGGTGTGCATCTACGTGGACAACGGGCTGATGCGCAAGAATGAGACCGAGCTGGTCGAGGCCACGTTCCGCGGGCATTTCAAGATCGACCTGCGCGTGGTGCGGGCCGGCCCGCGTTTCCTGACCCGCCTGGCCGGCGTGACCGATCCGCAGGAAAAGCGCCGGCGGATCGGGCACGAGTTCATCGAGGTCTTCAAGGCCGAAGCCCGGGGCATTGCCAACGCCCGTTTCCTGGCCCAGGGGACGCTCTACCCGGACGTGATCGAGTCGGGCCAGGGGCTGGCCGGCCACTCGGCCAACATCAAGCTGCATCACAACGTGGGCGGGCTGCCGGCGGAGCTGGGTTTCGAGCTGATCGAGCCTTTGCGCAGCCTGTTCAAGGACGAGGTCCGCCTGGCCGGCGAGCATCTGGGGCTGCCCGAGGACATCGTCTGGCGGCATCCGTTCCCCGGGCCCGGCCTGGCCGTGCGCATCGTCGGCGAGGTGACGCCGGAGCGCGTGGCCCTGCTCCAGGCGGTGGACGAGATCGTGATCGACGAGATCCGGGCGGCCGGCTGGTATCGCAAGATCGCCCAGGCCTTCGCGGTCCTGTTGCCGGTCAGCGCGGTGGGGGTGATGGGCGACGGCCGCAGCTATGAAAACCAGCAGGTGGCCGCCCTGCGTTTCGTCGAGACGACCGACTTCATGACCGCCGACTGGACGCGGATCGACTACGAGGTCCTGGCCCGCATCTCGACGCGAATCATGAATGAAATCCGCGGCATCAACCGGGTGGTGTACGACGTCTCCAGCAAGCCGCCGGCAACCATCGAATGGGAATGATCCCCGGCGCTGCCATCGACAGCGCGGGAGAGGCGAGAACCGAGACGTAAGCAGCGACGTGGGTATAACGTCGGCGTCGAATTGGGGAGACACATGGCGGATAGCGAACACAGCCGGTCGGGGCGGATGCGGTCCTCGGTTCTCGGTTCCCGGTTCCCGGTCTTCGCCTCGCCCGCGATACGGCGTGCCGCGGTGGGTTTGATGTTCCTGGCCGGCTGCGGGCCGGGGATCGACGCGGCGCGTTACATGCGGCACGTC
>JABRVU010000338.1:0-2281 GCA_039961895.1 Phycisphaerae bacterium
CGCCTCTCTCCGCCGAAGCCGGGAAGGGACGGCGGATTGAGGCCGTCGCGGAGCCGCCCTGGCCGGCCAGGAGCCGTGGCGGTCAACGGCCACGGACGGCGTTCAGGCAGTCGCGGGCGGCCTGGTCGAGGAAGACGTTGTCCAGGCCCAGGGCGATCAGCGTGTAGCCCTGCTCGACGGCGGCGGCGACGTTGGCGTCGTTGGGGTGCACGACGTGCATGCCCGCGGCCGTGCCGCGCTCGCGGCAGACCCGGCGGTAGCGCTCCAGGGCCGCGACCATCCGCGGGTGTTCGAGCTGGCCGGTGATGCCCATCGAGCCGCTCAGGTCCAGCGGCCCGATGAAGAGCCCGTCCACGCCGGGTACGTCGAGGATGGCCTCGAGGTTGGCGATGGCCTCGTGGTGCTCGATCTGCATGACCAGGGCGATTTCGTCGTTGGCGGTGCGGATGCTGTCGGCGAAGTCGCGGCCGTGGGCGTTGGCCCGGCTGTACCCGTAGCCGCGCGTGCCCCGCGGGGGATATTTGGCCTCGCGGACGGCCGACTCGGCCTCCGGACCGGTCTTGACCATCGGAACGATCAGCCCTCCGGCTCCGGCGTCGAGCACGCGGTGGATCCACACCGGGTCGTTGATCGGCAGCCGGGCCACCGGCACGCAATCGAAGGCGGCCAGCGTGCGGAAGATGTCTGTGGTGGTCTCCAGGTCGATGGCCCCGTGTTCCAGGTCCACGCAGACCCAGTCGAAGCCGGCCCGGGCCAGGATTTCAGCCACGGCGCAATGGCCGATCTGCATCCAGGCCCCCACCGACAGCCGCCGGGCCAGCAACGCATCGCGGAGTTTGTTGTTCGGCATCGGTCCCTCTCGCCTTACCCGCCGGTCAGGTATGCAATCACGTCGGGATTGAGAAGATTCATGTCGTGATATCGGCCGGCCAGGGCCAGGCGGACGTTGCGCAGGGCGATGGTGGCCATGCGGTCGCAGGCTTCCTGCGTGCTGCTGCCGATATGGGGGGTCAGGACGGTGTTGGGCAGGGTGCGCAGGTCCTTGGCCGGGTGAACGGGAACGTAGGGCTCGCGCTCGAAGACGTCCAGAGCGGCTCCGGCCAGCCGGCCGGCGCTCAGGGCGTCAAACAGGGCCTGCTCGTCCACCACGGCGCCGCGGGCGGTGTTGACGAGCCAGGCCCTGGGCGGCAGCAGGGCCAGCCGCGGGGCGTTGATGAAGTGCCGCGTGGCGGGCGTGCTGGGGATATGCAGGCTGATGTAATCGGCGTCGGCCACGACCGCGGCGAAGTCGGGGCTGACGCGCTCGAAGCCGAACTCGGCCCGCAGCCGGTCCTCGTCCACGCCGGCGACCTCGCAACCCGACACGCGCATGCCCAGGCCGCGGGCCGCGATTCGCGCCACCCGCCGACCAATGGCCCCGCAGCCGATGACCGCCAGGGTCTTGCCGGCCAGCTCGCGCCCGACGAACGCCGACCACGAGCCGCCGCGGGCACAATTCGCCGCCGGGACCGTCATCCGGGCGGCGGCCAGCATGAGGTTGACGGCGTGCTCGGCCACCGAGTCGTCCAGGGCGCCGGGCGTGTTGGTGCAGAGGATGCCGCGGGCGGTGGCGGCGGCTTTGTCCACGTTGTCATGACCGACGCCGAAGCGGGCCAGCACGCCTCCGCGCGGCAGGGCCTCGTACAACGGGCCCGCGTAGGGCTCGACGCCGACGATGACGTGACGAACGTCATGGCGGCGGACGAAGTCGGTCAGCGCCGGCTCCCCGGACGGGGCGGCCCGGCAGTCCAGCCCCTCCTGGGCGGCGGCGGCGAACACGCCCCGCGATTTGCCGTATTCCATCTCCGTGACCGCGACGCGGATCATGTCTTCCTCGCTGCGAACGGCTTCAGGATTGCCGCCCGGGCACGGCCTTGGTCATTCAAACACCCGTTTCCGCGGGTCGATGAGCAGCCAGCAGACCGCCCCCATCAGGAACAGACCGCCCATGATATAGAGCGGCGTGTTCCAGTCCCGGCGTTCCTGGACGAACCAGGCGACCATGTAGGGGCTGATGACCGCGCCGATCTGGCCGGAGGTGTTCATGGCCGCGCTGAGCACGCCCGAGTGGCTGCCGCCCACGTCGATGCAGGTGCCCCAGGCGGCTCCGAGCGTGAACATGGTGGCGGCCACCGAGATCGAGATCAGGATGGCGGCCGGCAGGGCCGTCTGGCAGAACGGAACGGCCGCCAGGGCCGAACCCGCGATCAGGAAGGCGACGAAACCCAGACCCGCCCGCTTC
>JABRVU010000339.1:0-2567 GCA_039961895.1 Phycisphaerae bacterium
GCGCCCGGAGAGGGCCAGCGTGCCGTCGATCGCGCCCTTGGCCGTCACCGGCGGTTCACCCGGTGGGCGCTTGGCGTTGAGGAACTCTTCCAGCGAAATCCCGCGCCCCGAGATCGACAGCCCATACCCCGGTCGGCCGGTCCGGTCCGTCACCTCCATGTTGCCGATCACGTCGCCGCCGTAGAACCGGCCCACGAACTCCTCGATCCGCAGCCGATCCTCGCCGTGGTCGCGGTGCATGCGCAGGGTCGCGTCGGTGACCGTCCGCCCGTCCACGTCCGCGCGCTCCAGCGACAGGGCCAGGTCGAGAGCCACGTCCTCGCGCATGCCGCCCGAGCCGGTGACGCGGCCCTTCACCGCGGTGATCGGAAGGCCCACGTCCACCGCGAAGCCGTCCAGATCGGCGGTGCCGCGGGCCTGCCAGTCGAGCCCGTCCGCGGAGCGGGTGAAGGTCAGCGGCTCGAGCAGCAGGTCGGCCCGGCCCTGGGGCTGGACGTCGTTCCACAGCCGCCGCAGCCGCCAGGGCACGGCCTTGCGCAGCTCCTCGCTGAAGGTGAGGTTGCGGACGGCCAATGACAGTTCGCCGGTGAGCCGATCAGGAGCCAGGTCCATCCGCCCGGCCAGCTCGAACGTCATCGGCCCGTGTTGCGCGCCGACCTTCTCGAACGTCACCCGCTCGGGCGTGACCACGCAACGCCCGCGGACTCGTTCGAGCGGCAGGGGGAAGTCCGCCGGCGCGACCGAGCAATCCAGGGGCTCGATGACGGCCGTGTACGTCGTGGCCGGAGCGGCCGGTTCCGTGGCTACCACCGGTCGCGAAGCCGCCGGCGAAACACCCGCGGCCAACGTCAACGGGTTCCACCGGTTCGTCGGCGGTGCCTGCCGCGCGAGAGGTAACGATACCGGCGCGTCGGTGACGCCCGCCGTCTGCGCGGGCCCGCCCTGGTAGTCCAACGCGAATCGAACCGGCCCGGCCGGCCGGACCACGTCCCACATCTTCTGTACCCCCGCCGGCAGGTCGGCGCGCAGTTTCTCGTTCAACAACAGCCGATCAGACGCCAGGTGCAACCACGCCGGGGCGTCGGGTTGCGTGCCGATCCGGGCCGCCAGGCGGACGGGTGATTCATGGAGTCGAGCTTCCAAGGACTCGACCGCGATCTGCTCGCGACGGATTCGGACGCGGCCGGTCGCGTCGGCCAGCCGTACCCGCGTTTCCGGCAGGCTCAAGGCGGCATCATGGAGGATGACGGTCAGGTCGTACTCAGGTTCGTCCTTGCCGGGCGCTGAGAAGACCCGCCCGGATACCTCGGCCGTGCCCGCCGGCGCGATCCGCTCATACAGGTCGCGGGCCCCGGCCGGCAAAGCCGATCGCAGCACGTCGTCAAGCGGAACCGCCGTCGCATCCAACGTGAGGTCCAATACCGCCGGCCGGCCCGCCGCGCGCAGAACCTTGCCATCGAGGACCACCGCCGCCCCGCCCCGAACTCCACGAACGCCTTTCACCTCGAAGCCCTCGCCCTCGATGCGCATCCGTCCGGTCACGCCCGCCAGCGGGTAGGGGAAGCGCGCGAACCGGACCGAGCCGTCGGTGAACTCGACCTCCACGGCGCTGCCCCAGGGGTTCTGCTCCACGGGCGTGCCGTGCTCAGCGGCGTCGCGGTGCAGCTTCGCGTCGATGTTCATCCGCGCCCGGGCGTCGAACAGCTCGATCAGCTCGCGGTTCGCCGGGCTCAGACAGCGGACCAGGTCTTCGTCCAGATCGACGCCGCGGCCTTGAACGGTCACGTCGAAGCCCTGCGAAAGGTATCCATCGACCAGGCCGTTGATGACCACCCGTCCGCGTCCGTGAACGCCGGCCAGATCGCGGATTTCGATGCGCCGGTCGGGCCGAAGACGCACGGTCCCGGTCACGTCGTAGAGCCGATAGGGGAACCGGAAATAGCGGGCAGAACCGCCCTTCGGACGGAACGTCCCCTCGACCAGTTGCACCTCGCCTCCCGCCCCGGGCGTTTTGCGCAACTGGAACTCGACGTCGGCCACGCCGCGGGCGTCGTAGTCTTTGACGAACTCATGGAGATGAAACCAGCGCTGGACGAAGCGCCGCTCGGCCGGGTCGGTGTCCGGGTCGTCAAGTGGAAAGGCGGCGCCGGCGACCGTGACTTTCAGGTCCAGCCCGACGCCCTCTGCCGAGAAGCCCTCCGGACCGAGGGTCAGCTCGCCGCGAACCGTCAGCGGCGCGCCGCGAAACGCGCCGGCCAGGTCCAGCCTCGCCCGCCGCCCGGTCACGTCGATGGTGCCACCCACGCCGCTGAGCCGTACGTAGCGATGTTCGTCGGACAACGGCTCCTCCTCCGGGCTGATCGGCAGCGAGAGGCTCACGTCGTGAAGCCTCAGGTGAGCCCGCGGCGGAGTCTGGCGATCCACGTTCAGCGTTTCGGCCCGCACGGAGCCGCGGACGTGCAACACGTCGAGCCGCCTGAGCACGCCGGCCGGTGCCAGCAGGGCCAGATCGTCCAGCGACATCGCGGGCACGCTGCCGGACAAGGCCAGGCTGCGCAGGTTGATGG
>JABRVU010000340.1:0-15548 GCA_039961895.1 Phycisphaerae bacterium
GGGTGGGACGGGATCCTGCCGTTGAACTCGATCCGTGCATTGTTGGGTGCCGCGGTTCCCCGTGTCGAGGGTGAGCAGGGCCAGACTCCACCGGCATTCGGTGGGTTACCGTTCTTCGGCCCTGGCGGCCGTCCTCCCGCCCGGCCGCGGATGACGGTCGAGGAACGCCAAGCCCAGACCGACGCCCGCAACCGGCAGTCCCGCCAGCTCGCGGCGGTAGAAGCCGTCGCCTACGGCTGGCAGCGGCTCATGTGGGTATTGGCCGGCATATTACTCATGGTCGCGGTGCTTTCCTGGATCACGCCGTGGGGGCGGCTATGGCATCTGCTCGCGGCATTGGCGATCTTTCTGACCACGACACTGACCCTGGCGGCGGTTCGTTACGTGGATATCCCTGACGGCGGAGCGTTGAGCATCTGGCCGCTTTCCAGAGAGCAGTATGCCCGGGTGTTGGACTGGCTGCTCGACCTCGGCCGCGGCTACCTGCAAGCCAGAGCCCCGCAATCGCTCGAAAGACTCGAAGCCTTCGCGCATACCCGGGGCGACGCCTTCACCCTGCCTTCCGGCGGCGGCATGGGCGACCCGCCCCTGACCGCCAAGACGTACCTCCTGCTGGGTGGCGTGTTCTCCGCCTACGGTTGGGTCCTTCTGATCGTGTTTGCCCGCCGGCGGCGCGGGGCGCCTGCCGAAACCGGTCCCTTGCCGCAGGGTCCGCCATAATCTATGGTGGAAGATGGCGCCATCGCTTCTCTGGAGGTCCGTCAAGCGGTTCTCGCCTCGGACCGTGAGGATACGCAGGCATGAGTCTTCTGTCCGTCGTCGTGCTCTCAGCGTTGGGTCTGGCGGCGGCGTACGTGGTGTACGGTCGTCTGCTGGCCCGGCTGTTTCGACTCGATGCCGATGCGCCCACGCCGGCCGTCACCTTGCGCGACGACGTGGATTACGTTCCCATCGAGCCCAAGTTCCTCCTGAGCCAGCATTTCTCGGCCATCGCGGCCGCCGGGCCGATCGTCGGGCCGATCCTGGCCGGGGCCATGTTCGGCTGGCTGCCGGCGTTGATCTGGATTCTGGTCGGCTCGATCTTCATCGGCGGGGTGCATGACCTGGGGGCCCTGGTGGCCTCGGTCCGCCACCGGGCCCGCTCGATCGCCGAAGTCGTCCGCGAGCACATGACCCGCCGGTCGTACCTGCTTTTTCTGGCGTTCGTGTGGTTCGCGCTGTGCTACATCATCGCGGCGTTCACCGACGTGACCGCCTCGTCGTTCATCGGTCGGCAGGAACTCGAGAACGGGCAGATGGTCTCCGGCGGGGGCATCGCCTCGTCGTCGCTGCTGTACCTGGCCCTGCCGATCATCATGGGCCTGCTGTTGCGATACACCAGACTCTCGCTCAACCTGGCTACCGTCATTTTCCTGCCGCTGGTGGGGGTTTCGATCTGGGTCGGGCAGTACATTCCCTTCGACGTGGCCGCGTTGCTGTCCATCGACGGGGCGACCGCCCAGAAGTATTGGAACGTCGCCTTGCTGGCCTATTGCTGCGTCGCGTCGGTGGTGCCGATGTGGCTGCTGCTTCAGCCGCGCGGGCACCTGGGCGGTTTCTTCCTGTACGCCGCGCTGATCGGCGGCGCCCTGGGCCTGGCCCTCAGCGGCGAGTCGGTGCAGTACCCGGCGTTCATCGGCTGGACCGCGCCGAGCGGCGCGCCGCTGTTTCCCATGCTCTTCATCACCATCGCCTGCGGGGCCTGCTCGGGTTTTCACGCCATCATCGCCTCGGGCACCAGCTCCAAGCAGCTTCGCCGCGAGACCGACGCGCGGGTGATCGGTTACGGGGCCATGCTCCTGGAGGGCATGGTCGCGGTAGTGTCGTTGTGCTGCGTGATGCGTCTGACCCGCGACGCCCCCGCCTTCGCCGGCGGTCCCAAGCCGAATTACCTCTATGCCCAGGGCATCGGCGGCTTTCTGTCGGCAATCGGGATTCCCGCGGCCTTCGGCGTGTCCTTCGGGTTGATGGCCTTCACCACCTTCGTCTATGACACGCTCGACGTGTGCACGCGGCTGGGCCGTTACGTGGTGCAGGAGTTGATCGGCCGGCATGACCGCGCCGGGCGGGCGATCGGCACACTGGTCACCGCGGGCCTGCCGCTGCTGTTCCTGCTGCAACCGCCCGGGCGCGACGCCGCCGGCAGGGTCATTCCCGTCTGGCGGACCTTCTGGGACCTGTTCGGGGCCAGCAATCAGCTCCTGGCGGCCCTGACGCTGATCGGTGTGACGGTCTGGTTGTGGCAGACGCGGAGGGCCCGCTGGGTCTGGGCGGTCACGGGGGCCCCGGCCGTCTGGATGTACGCGATGAGCATGTGGGCCCTGTTGCGCATCGTCCGAGCCCACTTCGCCGCCAACGGTGTGACGCTCAGCCCGCTGCCGTGGGTCGGGCTGTTGCTGGTGGCCTTGGCCGTCCTGGTCTTCGTCGAGGCCGTCCGCGTCCTGGCCGGCGGCTCCAAACCTCCGCCGCGGCACGGATACCCGGCCGTCGAGGCCCAACCAGGGGTGTCACCGGCCGTTTGAGTCCGCGCGTGCCGCCGCTCACGCGGAAGGCGCGAGCAGCGCGGGCGGGCCGGCGCTTCAATGCACGTGTTGGACGCCGTAGGCTTCGGCCGGCTTGGCCCGTTCGATGGCCCGGTAGGCGCCCCGTCCATTCGAGGCCCGGTAGAAATCATCATACCAGGCCAGCCCGGAGACCCACTTGTTGCCGTACCGGACGCACTGATCGAGGCTCTCGAAGAACTTCCCGGTGGTGCGCGGCTTGGTCGGCAGCGAGACGGACTGCACGTGGCCGTCGATGCAGGCCACGTTCCCGCGCTTGCGCGGATGCCGCTGGGTCACGCCGTCGCAGTTGTCCCAGGCGCTGTTGTTGCAGTTGAGCAGGTACCAGTCGAGGTCTTCCTCGATGATGACCATGGCCACGTTGGGCCGCATGTTGGCGCGGTGGTCGGTCTTGTGGTAGTTCAGCGGATCACCGGGCGCGCCCAGGCGGTAGTGGGCGACCCCCACGTTGGCGGCGTTGGCCCCGCTGAAAAGAGTGCACGTGGTGTAGCTGTAGAACCCCAGCGAAGTGTCCCGGTACTGGTCGTCGTCAGGGCAGCGATAGATGTGTTTCTGCCGGCCGACGTGTTTGAAGATGGTGCCGTCCTCGGGCTGCCTGGGGGGGAGGTTGGGGTTGAGCTTGTTCTTGTTGCTGAGCCCCAGCCAGTCGGCGTCCGTGTCTTCGCTGCAACCGGGCAGATAGCCCCGGGTCTCGGCGGCGTAGGTCATGAAGCCGACCATCAGCGAGCGAAGGTTGGATTGACAGACCACCGTGCGGCTCTGCTTTCTGGCCGCGTCAAGCGAAGGGATCAGGATCGAGACCAGCAGGGCGATGATCGCCACGACCACGAGGACTTCGATGAGGGTGAAGGCACGATTGCGACGGCAGGATGACATCGGGAACACTCCTGTCTTCTAGAAGTTATCGACACGGAGGTCACGATTATTCTATCCGACTTTTCGGGACCCGTCCAGCGGCGGTCGGTCGTGGTGGATGGATCGCACCGTCCTCCGTGAGGCCCCGGGTCCGGCCAAGTGGGCACGGGTGCCGCGCAAGAATCGGGCAACCACCCGATACGGCCCGAAGCGTGTGATCGGGCATTCAGGATTTGTTATCTCTTGCCCCGTCAGCAAGACGCAACTTGTCACGGAGGTGCCCCCACGCGGTCAGCGCGGGCGGCGCAGGCCGGCAAGGTAGTTCTCCAGGGTGCGTCGGACGTCGGGGTGGTTCTCCTGTTGCAGCAGGCGCTCAAGGGCCGGGATGGCCTGGGCGGGGTCGTTGGTACGGAAAATGACCGTCGCCAACTGGCTGCGCAGATCGGGGTCGTGGGCGGCTGTTTCGTAGGCGGCCGTCGCCTGCGGGATCACCTGGGGCCCGCGCCGGCCCAACTCCACGATGAGATCGTCACGCTGGTCGGGCCTGGCGGCGATGAGCCGGTCCATCAGCTCATCCGTGGAACCACGCATGCGGGCGGCGGATGGCCTCAGCCACGCCCACAGGGCCACGACGACGATCAGACCCGCTACGCCCGCGATGGCGTACGTGCGCGTTCGTCCGGTCGCGTGGATCATTCCGCTCATGTTGCCGAGTGCCGCCTGGTACCTTGCGAAGATACTCCTTCATACCCCCGCGCACGGCCAGAGACAACACCCGTGGCGGGCATGGCGCTGGTTCAGGACGAGAGCGACCGGCCAGTTGCCGAGGGCGCCGGTTTTGCTTTCTTGCCCGCGTGCCTTCCCGCGTTCCCGACGTTGCCGTAGGCGATGCCGCGGTTCGCGACCGCCGAAGCGGCCTCACGTTCACATCCGGCCTCTCACGGGTTATTCGCGGCGGCTATAGACTACAAAATAATATAGATATATACATGATAATAGACACACCGGAAGACGTTGCGCGGGGATGCCGGCCGTCGGTCACGGGCTGGCTACCCCCACGCGCTCCATGATGCGGTCGAAGTCGTCCAGCGACTGGTAGTGGATCACCAGCCGGCCCCGCCCCTTCCGGGCTGATTCGTGGATCTCCACCTTGGCACCCAAGGTCCGCGTAAACACCTGTTCCAGATCACGGATCTCGGCCCGTTTGGCTGCACCCGGTTTCTCACGGGCGGCCTCCGCGCGGGCGGCCAGGCGATCGCGCACCAGCTTCTCGATCGCCCTGACCGAAAGCCCCTGCTCAATGGCCTGTTTGCCTAGAGCGATGATCTCCGCGGCGGACTTGAGCCCCAACAGACAGCGGGCGTGGCCCATCGCCAGCTTGCCTTCAGCCACCCATTGCTTGACTTCTGTTGGTAAATCCAGCAAACGAAGATAGTTAGAAACAGTCGCCCGATCCTCGCCCAGACGTTGGGCTACCTCGTCGGCAGTGCGTTGAAATTCATCACAGTATCGGCGGTAGGCCATCGCGCGGTCGATTGCATTCAGATCCTCTCTGTAGATGTTCTCGATGAGCGCCATCTCGAGCATCTGCTGGTCGTCCGCGGCTCGGATGGTCACGGGGACGGAGCTTAAGCCGGCCAGTTGAGCTGCCCGCCAGCGGCGCTCGCCGGCGATGATCTCGTACACGCGCTCAGAGATCGGACGAACGGCCAGAGGCTGGATGATCCCGCTCTGCCTGATCGACTCCGCCAGGGATCTGAGTTGCGCGGGAGGAATATCCCGGCGGGGCTGGAATGGATTGGGACGAAGCTGATCGACGGGAATGGCCGCGATGGGTGCTGGTTCAGAATGCTTACTCTTTTCATCAGCGTTCGGTTGGGCTGGCGGGGGGTACTCAGTTCCGATGGAGAGCAACGAGCTCAGTCCTCGTCCTAGCCGCTTCTGGGGCGGTTGCATCAGCAATCCTCCTTGACGTCGGGTTGTGAGGGGCTGATGATAATCCCAGCGGCCTGCCGACGCAATACGCAAGTATCTGATCTTCCGTCGGCGGGTTGTGTTCCACGTGGAACAGAATCGACCGATTCAGCGCTCCAGCCGCATTGTCCATTGGAGCACATTCCAGTACGGAGGGCTACCGCCGGCACGAAAAGGTCGAACCAGCCGGTGGAACACATAGGCGGACCAGTGACTCAAATGATATCACAGCGTTATCTCGTAGCGACCTGCCGTGAGTGCAGGCCGTGGAAAGCCTGAAACCATCCCACGACCGGCACAGCCAGGTCGCTACAGATGCAAACCAGCGCTGTCACAAATGAGAGGCACCGTCGCTCATCAGCGCCGGGTTCTCTATAATCACCGCTGAAAAGTCGGACCGCCTGACGAAGAGATTCGCGCTGTCCGACCTTGGCGGGCAGCCCCTCGGACGGCAGGGAGTCAGATCGTCGTACCCGAGACGAGCATGGACACGGAACCACCTCTCTTCGACATCGTCATCATCGGCGGGGGACCGACGGGACTGTTCGCGGCGTTCTGCGCCGGTCTACGTTCCATGCACACCGCGATCATCGACAGCCTCGACGTTCTGGGCGGGCAACCCTCCGCCCTGTACCCGGACAAGTTCATCTATGACGTGGGAGGGCATCCGGCGATACTGGCCAGAACTCTCATCAGCGAGCTGGTCCGCCAGACCCTGCCTTATGCTCCGACCATCATTCTGGGTGAGACCATCGGGGGATTGCAGCGAGGCGACGACGGCCTGATCGTGCTGACCGGCTCCAGAGGGCGATATCGTGCCCGCAGCGCGGTGATCGCGGCCGGGGGCGGGGCGATCGAGCCGCATCGACGGTTGCCGTCCGAAGCGGGCCGGCTGGAAGGAAAAGGTTTAGAATATATACTTATGGATATGTCGTATTACCGCGGCCGACGGACCCTGATCGTCGGCGGAGGCGAGGCGGCCGTCGAGGCCGCCCTGGCCGTCGGACGCGCCGCCCAGGCCGTCACCCTCGCCCATCGCGGCGACGCCCTCCGCGCCGACCCTGCGACCCTCGACCGCCTGCGTGAGGCCGGCGTCGAGGTGCGACCCGGCCGGCAGCTGGTGGCTCTGCACGGCCACACGTGGGTCGAGTCCGCCGTGCTGCTGAACCTGGGCACCGGATGCGAGGAAACTCTGGCCGTGGACGCGGTCCTGATCTGCGCGGGCTTCACCTTGACGTTGGCCCCGATGCACGAATGGGGCCTGTGCGTCGAGCCGGACGGCATCCCCGTCACCTCGCGCATGGAGACGAACCTGCCCGGCGTGTTCGCCGCCGGCGACGTGGTGACGTATCCCGGCAAACTCAAGCTGATCGCCACGGGCTTCGCCGAGGCGGCCGTGGCCGTCCACCATGCGAAGATGTTCATCGACCCTGCCGGCCAAGCCGACCTGGACCGGTCAACCTGGCTGGTCCCCCGCCTGCGCGAGGCTGCCCGGCGGAACGCCTCCCACCGCGAACCATGACCGCGCCACGCAACCCCTCGCGCTGTTTCATCGCTGGTTGAACCCCAAAAAGTGCGGCGGACGCCCATCCTGAACGTCCGCCTTCACTGCCTGTATCAGCAGTCTGCCGCCGATTACTTCTTCTTGGCGGGGGCCTTCTTGGCCTTCTTGGCTTTCTTCTTAGCCATGGCGCGATCTCCTGAAAAGGGAGTAGTCGTTCCCGCGTGACGCGTGCGGGATTTCCGAAAATGTAACCCCCTCCCGCGAGGGAGTCAAGACATTTTCTCTACCTATTGTGGTGGAGCCCCTTGAGTACGTCAAGAGGTTGTGTATGGTTCTGGTCATGAACACATTCAACATTGCCCTCGGATGGAACGGAGTCGGACGGTCGAGTCTGGCGTTACTGGTGTGCACCGGGCTGGTCCGCGCCGCGCAGCCCTTCGCCTGGGGCGTGGCCGCCGGAGACGTGACCCCGACGGCGGCGATCCTCTGGACGCGCGCCGACGCGCCCGGCGGGGTGCAGGCCGAGCTCGCCACCGATGCCGACTTCACGCAGATCGCGCGGATGGTTCCCGTCTTGGCGGACGAGGACTCCGATCTGACCGTGAAGGTTGACGTGAGCGGCCTGACGCCCGCGACGACCTACTATTACCGCTTCGTGCGCGAGGACGACCCCTCCGCCGTCAGCCGCGTCGGGCGGTTCCGAACGGCGCCGGACTCCGCGGCGACGGCGTTTCGCTTCGTGTTCACGGGCGACTCGAACTTCGCGTTCTCGCCGTTGACCGCCGCGGCTCACGCCGCCCGGGAGCAGGCCGACTTCCTCATCTGGTTCGGGGACACGATCTACGGCGACGTGCCTTCCGGGGGGCTGGGCGTGGCCAGCGACCTGGCCGGCTATCGCGGCAAGTATCGCCAGCTCCGCTCCGACGCCCACCTGCAAGCATTGCTGGCCGGCCTGGCCGTTCGCGTCGGCTGGGACGATCACGAGGTGCGCAATGACTACGCCGGGCTGGACCCGGCCCTGTCGCCCGACCGGAAGCTGGCCGGGTACCGGGCCTTTTTCGAGTACATGCCCATCCGGCCGCAGGGCGAACCCGACGACCCCTACCGCACGTATCGGCGGTTCCGATACGGTCCGAACGTCGAATTCTTTCTCCTGGACGAGCGGCAGTATCGGGAGGTCAGCGCCGCCGGAACGTGTGGAAGCAACCCCGATCCGGACGGGTTCCTGCTGGGATGGCTGACCCGCGATCCGGCCTGCCAGGACGTGTTACGCGCCCCGCGCGAGATGCTGGGCCCGGTTCAGTTCGAGTGGTTGCGGCAGGGGCTGCTGACCTCGACCGCCCGGACCAAATTCATCATCAACAACGTGCCGCTCACGCACATCGCACTGTTGCCCTACGACCGCTGGGATGGCTACGACGCCCAGCGACGCGCGCTGCTCGAGTTCATCGACGCCCACCGCATCGAGGGCGTGGTGTTCCTCACCACGGACACGCACGCCAACGCCTTCAACCCCGACCTGGGGGCGTATTTCCGACGGAACCGCCCGGACTACGTGCTGGACAACGGCGTCGTCATCCCCGAGATCATCGCCGGCCCGATCGGGACCGAGACGCTGCGCGACGAGCTGTTGACCTTCGCCGGGGCGCTGCTGGGGGCGCCGGAAGTCGGGGTGGTCCGGCTGATGCTGGGCCTGGCCGAGCGCATGGTCGTCGAGCGCATCCGGGCGCTCAATCACCTGTCCTTCATCGCCGACGACCGGATCGGCTACGCCCGCTTCGACGTGAACGCGGACGGAAGCTGGCAGGCGACCTTCCGCGGGATGACCGCCGACGCCGCCCGGCGCGAGGACGGCGAGATCGAGACGCTCTACTCCACCGATGACGGACCGCTTCAAGGGCCCGGACTGCCCTGCTGCCTGCCCGTGCCGCTGGCGGTGGTGTTGGCCGGGATAGCCCTGCCCCGCCTGACCCGCAAGTGACCCCTCCCGTGTTGCGGTAGGCAACGCCGGGGTTGACGCGGCGGGAAGGAAACTCAAAGAAAGCGGGATGCCCCGTTCGTAAGAACCGGGCATCCCGCAGCGGTGGTCTCAAGTCGGCTTGCGCCCGTCGGGGCTATCGAGGTCCCCGCAAGGCCGTCACCGCTTGCAGTAGTTCGACGGCTTCTTCTTGACGCAGAAGGTCACGTTGACGGTCCCGCACTTGCCGACCGTGATCTTCTTGCACAGCTCGCCCGAGCAGGCCACGTACCCGTTCGGCGGGTTGATCTTGACCATGTAGTCGCCGGGCTTGAGGTCCTTGCTGAAGCAGACCTGACCGTCGCTGCCGGTCTTCCCGCAGGCCGAGAAGCACTTGTTGTAGACGGTCACGGTGATGTCCTTCAGCGCGGTCGGCGTGCCGTTCTTGTCCTCGACCACCTTGACGCAGACGGTCTGGTCGCAGGCCGGTTCGAGGCAGAAGTTGATCTGCTTGTTCTTGCACGCGTACAGGTCGAACTCGACCACGTTGGACTTCCCGCAGCAGACGCGGTAGCCGCTGGGCACGATCAGGGTCGCCTTATACCGGCCCGGCTTGATGTTCGAGCCGGTGAAATCGACGGTGCCGTCGTCATTGGTCGTGCCGGTGAGAGTGCCGGTCATGCTCGAGTAGAGCTTGACGGTCAGCCCGTCGCCCGGCTCCTCGTTGCCGTTGTCGTCCTTCTTGGTCACGTTGACGCTGATGGACTGGGCGCACGCGGACTTCGGGCACGCGATGATGGTGACTTCCTTCTTCTGGCAGGCGTCGAGCTTGACCTCGACCTGGCAGGAGCCGCTGATGGTGTAACCGCAGGGCGGCTTGACGTAGACCCAGTACTTGCCCGGCTTGAGCTTGTCGCCGTCGAAGCACTTGAGCCCGTTTTCGTCGGTCTTGCCCCAGCCGTTGAAGCACCAGTTCCACAGCGAGATCACCGCGCCGGGCACGGGGGTCTGCTGCCCGTTGGCGTTGCAGATCACCTTGACGCAGATCTGCTGCTCGCAGGTGGTCGGCGGCGGGCAGACGCAGAAGTCGACGTCGCCGGGTTCCTCGCAGGTGGGCGTGACCGTCTTGGAGGCCTCGCCGTTGCAGACCGTATGCCCGTTGGGCGGCGTGACCACCACGGTGTAGGTCTGATTGGGGGCCACGTCGATCTCGTACTCGCCGCTGGGGCCGGTGACCATCGGCGCGCCGACCACCTGGTTGGCGGCGTTGTACACCGTCACGGTGGCACCGGCGATGGGCTTGAGGTCCTCGCTGCACACCACCGTGCCGGCGATCTTGCCGGAGGTGGCGTTCGGATCGTTCTTGCACTCGTCCTTGCAGTCCGGCGTGCCGTCGCCGTCGCTGTCGATGTCGGACACGCCGCAGCCGCAGATGCCCGGCTTGGTCTTGTTGGGATCGTCGGGGCAGTCGTCGCACCCGTTCTCACCCGAGTTCAGGTAGGCGTCGAGCACGTCCTTGAGGGCGTTGGCCGTGCCGGCCGCCGAACCCTGCGGGTTCGATCCCGGCGGGTTGGAGGCCAGGAAGGCGTCGGCGTCGGCCAGGGCCGTCAGCACGGCCGGCGGAGCCGCGGCCCCCGAGTTCAGGCTCAGCAGCGTCGCCACCACGAACTTGGCCAGCCGGATCGACGGATCGCTGGAGGAGTTGCTTCCGCCGTTGGGCGGCAGGTCATTGAGCAGGTTGAGCAGTTGCGTCTGATTGTAGTTGACGCCGCCGATGGTCAGCGACTGCACCGGCCAGGCCTCGACGTGGTTCTTCCAGTAACCCGGCGTGCGGGCACAGGTGCCGGTGGACGGGCACACGCAGAAATCGGCGGTGCCGTCGTGGGCGCAGCTCACCGCGACGTTCACCGAGGCCGACGAGCAGCCGGTCGAGCCCAGCGGCACGTCGATCTTCACGGTGTAGGTGCCGGCCGGCAGGCCGCCGACGCTGTACGAGCCGTCCGGGCCGGTGGTCGGCGAGGCCACCAGTTGGTTGTTCGCGTCGTAGATCTTGACCGTCAGCCCCGCGACCGGCGCGCCGGTCGTGCTGCACGTCACCGTGCCGCTGATCGAGCCGGTGGTGGTGGGGTCGTCCACGCATTCGTCGCAGGCGTCGCCCATGCCGTCCTGGTCGGTGTCCTTCTGATCGGGATTGGGCACGTCCGGGCAGTTGTCGCAGGTGTCGCCCACGTGGTCGCCGTCGCCGTCCGTGCCGCATTCGAGCAGGTAAAGCATGTCCTGCTTGAAGGCGCCGGTCGCGTCGGTCATGTTCAGAACGCGGACGTCGCCGATGGTGTTGCCCCAGATCGAGGGGTCGGCGACGGCGGCGTTGGCCTCGGCGATCCAGGCGGCCGCCAAGGGGTCGTTCAATGCCTGCCCGAAGCCGTCCTCGAAATACCAGATCGCAAGCTGGAGCGCTTGCGCCGAGGCCTTGCGGGTCGCGCCGGTGTAGTCATAGGCCGGCGTCAGCGGACTGCCCGTCGCGAACTTGGTGTACAGATAAGCGGTCTGCGGATCGAGGTTGTCGCCGAAAGTCTTCCCGCCCAGCACGGCGTGCGAACCCGGGATGCTGATGACGCCGGTAAGCTCGTTCACGGCCGTCCCGCTGATGGTGATGACCGCGGGAGTGGCCACGTGCTCGCTCTGTTCAATGCAGAAAGTCTGAAGGGAGCTGACGCCCGGAAGGTCGGGCACGTTCTTGGCATGGGTGTAATAATGGGCGTTGCTCAAGGCCGGCTGGCCGGTGATCTCGGCCAGCGTGTATTCGCCCGCCGAATTCGGCCCCTGGTAGGCAGGGAACTTCCAGACGGCCATGGTCGCCACGTTCACCTGGTCCTGAGCGAAGACCTGTGAACACACGATCAGCCCCGTCAGCGCCAGGGCCTTGCAGAAGCAATGCTTCACCATCTTTCGTCTCCTTTTGCCATTCCTCGAACCGACAGGTTCCGATGTCGGCATCTTGACCGCGCGATAAAACCGCTTCATTCCAACTTCAGAGGAGGGTCCGCCAACCGCACACACGCTCGTCGCGTCGGCTGCCCAAGTCTGGCTTCCCAGAAACGATCCGGCCTGTGAGGCAAACGCTTCATCAGCAGGCCGGGAGCCGGCCACCCTTGCGTACTTCGAGGTTTTGATAAACGCTGCCTTGTCCTTCGACCGCGAACAAGTGCGGAGATGACGCCTTTCCCCCCCTCTCCTTGCCCGAACGCCAGCGGAAAAAGGATCCCTCCCAGCTTCAACAATTCTAATGCCAAGGCTTCGCAAGTCAATACACGATCCAGCGCATTGCAGGCGGGAAAGCAGGATCCAGATAGGGACGTTGGGCGTGGATGGCATCAGGCCCGATGTTTTCTGACCCACCCGCGCACGGTGGCGGAAACCTGTCGAAATCAGATCGTCCGGCCGATGCTAATCGGGGAAAAATGCCCCAGAGACCTCCCTCGGATGTCGATGACGCTATCAGTCCGGGAAAGGAAAGACAAAGCCGGGTCGCATTGGTGGCTGGGGCGGGTCATTATTTGTCTCCCGTCGGAATCACCGGCCGGCTCATCGAGCCGTCGAGAGGCGGTTGCAGGCCCCTTCCTTCGGATCGTCTGACCAACTGCCTACAAATCCGCCCATAATACACCGTTTTATGCGTTATAAGGGCCATTTGAGAGGGGTTTTGTATGCCATATGCGTTATTTCACAACGAAACCCCTTGACTGGAGCGGCCATTAAGGTATGTTTACTCACAGGATCGCCGGGGGGTGGGGAACCCGTCGTACGTACGTCGCATTCGGTGAAAACGAGGTGCGCTGAAAAGCGAGGGTCGCCGATCAGACCTTCACGGTGCGCGGACGAGAGCCGACAGACGGTAATCCGGCGGTGAGCGGTCGGGAGGGGGCACGCAATCTTTCCTCGCGCGAGTCGGGCTCGCCTCCTTCTCTCATCTTCGCCCGCATGATGCCGCGAAGCGGCTCTGACCTGACGGGTTGATGTGCCGAGGGATCAGTTATAGGCCGACGTAAGACTGTCACAAGGGTTGCAGCAGGCCGGGTCCGATTCGACCGACAAGGAATGAGACGGACCGGTCGTGGCGGGTGGAACATCGCGATGCCTATGTCTTCAGTCAGCGGTCTGGTTGAACCTGTCAGACCGGCAGTCTCCGACCGGGCCTGTGCCGGCATTGACGATCTGTTGAGCGGCCCCGGCCGGGAGGGATCGCAGTGGTGGGTGGTCCATACCAAGTCGCGTATGGAGAAGGCGCTGGCCGGCGACCTCGAGCTTCGGGGGGTCCATTTTTATTTGCCTTTGGTCCGGGCCCAGCGCCGCTATGCCGGGCGACGATTTCAGGTCAGCCTGCCGCTGTTTCCAGGTTACCTTTTCCTCTGTGGTAACGAAGAAGACCGGTACACGACGTTGATGACCCATCGAGCGGCCAGGGTCATCCCCGTGGTGGATCAGGAGCGGTTCAGGAACGAACTCCGTCAGGTTTACCGGGTGACGGCGGCCCAGGAGCCGGTGGATTTGTATCCGGGCCTTCGGAGCGGGCGGCGTTGCCGGATTCTGTACGGCAGCTTGCAGGGCGTCGAGGGCGTGGTGATCCGTCGGCGCGACGTCTGCCGGGTGTACTTGGGGATCGAGGCATTAGGCCAGTCCGCCGAGCTTGAGATCGACGCGGCGATGCTCGAAGTCATCGACTGAAGCGTCGGCAATGACGCCGCTCGGCGAATCACAACCTCTTGTTTTGTCGTAGATTACACCCGAATTCGGCGTGTAGTCGAAAGGGACGGAGTCCAGACGGAGCGATCCACGATCGCTTCTGACGGACAGGAAGCGGGGGGAAACAGGCAGGAGGCCGGCAGACCGTCGGGGGGAGGAATCGAGGCACTTTTCGAGAGGCCCTTCTCGGAAGGGTAACGTCGTGGCATCACGAATACTGACTGACGAGATCTGGGCGCGGCTCAAGGAGCTGCTGCCGGAGCGCCCGCCGCGCCCCGCCGGCGGCCGGCCTCCGATCGGAGACCGTGAAACCCTGACCGGCGTGCTCTTCGTTCTCAAGTCCGGCATCGCCTGGGAGGACCTGCCCGAAGAGATGGGTTGCGGCTGCGGCATGACCTGCATGCGCCGCTTGCGTCATTGGCAGCAGATCGGCGTCTGGCCCCGGATGCAGAACATTTTGCAATCGCACCTGCGCGATGCGTCGCGTTATGACTGGGCACGGGCCTGGGAGGGCATCCCGCCGCTCGATGCCCCGCCGGACATGCCCGACGTGAAAGATGACTATCAACTCGCCGCCGGGGACGCCGGCGAGCGCGCCGCCGAGAGGCCCCGCGAACGCGCCGCCCGGCATGAGCCGTGACTGGCGGAGCGAGCGTCCGGCGGCTCACGTGACGGAGCGGTGGATTGGGAGGAGAGACGGAGGGGGGGAAGGATGAAATCGGGTGAGAAGCAGACCATGCGCGGCATCGTGCTGGCCGGGGTCCATGCTTGGGGCGAGTCCGCGCTGGAACGTATCTGTCCGCGGCCGCTGCTGCCCATCGCGGGCCGGCCGCTGGTCTGGTACAGCCTCGACTGGCTGGCCCGCGGGGGGATCGGCCGGGTCACGCTGTGCGCCAACAGCGACACGCCCGCCTTGCAGGCCTGCCTGGGCGACGGCAGCCGGCTCGGGATGGCCCTCGACTTTTACGAGGACGTCATGCCGCGCGGGCCGGCCGGCTGCGCCCGCGACGCCGCTCAACACCGGAACGCCGACCTGTACGTCGTGATCGAGGGCACGTTGCTGCCCAGGATCGAGTTGGGCGCGCTGCTGGCCGCCCATCGGGACTCGTGCTCCGCCGTCACTGTCGTGGCCAGCCGGCGCGGCGGAAACGGCGACGATCGGCTCGAGCCCGCGGGCATCTACGTGATCTCCAGGCCGGCCCTGGAACTGGTGCCCCCCAAGGGCTACCAGGACATCAAGGAGATGTGGATTCCCCGGCTGTATCAGCACGGATTTCGGACGAAGGTCTTCGCGGCGGCTGAGGCCACCCTGCCCGTCCGCGGCGTCGCGGATTACCGCGGGGCCCTGGTGCACGTGCTGAGCGAAATCGAACGGACCGCGGAATGGGGACGGGGGTATCGGCGGAGCGGTTCCGCTCTGCTTCATCCCTCCGCCCAGGTGGCTGCGTCGGTCCGTTTGTCGGGGCAGGTGCTGATCGGCCCCTGCGCGACGATCGAAGCCCGCGCCACCATTCTCGGGCCGACGATCCTCGGGCCCAACGCCCAGGTCGGAGCCTCGGCGGTGCTCAGCGAGATGATCGCCTGGAGCGGCTGCCGCGTCGGGCGGGGCGCCATTCTCCATCGCTGCCTGCTCCTGGACGACAGCATCATCGAGCCGGGACTGATCGTGCGGGACGCGGTGTGGGGCACGGACCAGGCCAGGGACTTCTGCGGCCGGCAGATGGAGAACTACTGGGCGTTTCACGGCGTGGACGTCGGAGCGAATCGGGCCCAGGACCCGCAGCCGCAGGATGATGCTCCCTCGCCGTCGCCGGCTGGTGACGCTGTATTCCAGCCGCGCCTGAGTCCGTGCGATTCGTGGACGGCCCGGGAATCAACCGCCGCCGAAGAGTGCATCCTGAAACCCGTGTAGGTC
>JABRVU010000341.1:0-4175 GCA_039961895.1 Phycisphaerae bacterium
CCGCGAAGCCGCGGAATATCCAAAAAACAAAATCCGATGTCCACCATCGCGCCGGGCGCCGCGGACCGGGCAGGTCTCGTTTGACGCCCGCATGACCAGCCTGCTGTCGTATCTGCCGGCGGACACGCTGATCGTCTTCGCCGAGCCGGTCGAAATCCAGGAAATCGGCCGGACGTTCTGGGCCCGGCTGGGGGCCCCGCGCGGCATGATGCCGGTGGATCGGCTGTTCCAGCGGGCCGGCGCGTTCGCCCAGCTCCACCTGTATGCGCTGTCCGCTCCGGGGGCCGGTTCGCCGTTCAACTTCGGCGTGCGGAGCCTCGCCCGCTTCGAGACCCGGACCGGACAGGCGCTCGAGGAACTCGACCACCTGGCCGGTCAGCGCGACGTGCTGTTGTACTGCGACAACGAGCCGGAGCGCCAGCGCTTCATCGAGCTGTGGCAGAGCACCCTGGGCAAGCTGCCCCGGCGGCTGACGCCGGCCATCGGGCTGATGCACAAGGGCTTCGACTGGCCGGGCGGCGGCCTGGCCGTGGTAGGGCATCATGAGCTGTTCCACCGCTACGTGCAGCGCCGGCGCATCCGTCGGGCCCACGCGGCCCGGCCGATCGAATCCTGGCTGGACCTCCAGCCCGGCGACTACGTCGTGCACGTGGTCCACGGCATCGCGCGCTTTCTCGGCCTGCGCACGATGGCCAAGACCCGTTCGGCCAAGAGCGAGGAGTACCTCACGCTCGAGTTCGCCGAGAGCGCCCGGATGTACGTGCCGGTCAGCCAGATCGACCTGGTGCAGAAGTACATCGGCGCCGCCGCCGCCCCTCCGCCGCTCTCGAAGCTCGGCGGCACGCGCTGGGCCCGGACCAAGGAACGGGCCCGAGAGGCGGTCAACGACCTGGCCGGCGACCTGCTGCGCATCCAGGCCGCCCGGGCCAGCCAGGCGGGCATCGCCTACCCCGACGACACCAACTGGCAGCGCGAGTTCGAGGGCAGCTTCATCTACACCGAGACCGAAGACCAGCTCAACGCCCTGGCCGAGATCAAGAAAGACATGCGCAAGACCGCGCCCATGGACCGGCTGCTGTGCGGCGACGTGGGCTACGGCAAGACCGAGCTGGCCATGCGGGCGGCCTTCAAGGCCGTCGAATACGGCAAGCAGGTGGCCGTCCTGGTCCCCACCACCGTGCTGGCCGAACAGCACGAGCGCACCTTCAAGGAACGCTTCGCCGATTATCCCTTCGTCATCGAGTCGGTCTCGCGCTTCAAGACCGCCCGGCAGCAGGAGGACATCCTCGCCCGGACCCGCAAAGGACAGGTGGACGTGCTCATCGGCACCCACCGCCTGCTGAGCCGGGACGTGGGCTTCAAGGACCTGGGGCTGCTGGTCATCGACGAGGAGCAGCGCTTCGGCGTCGAGCACAAGGAGCGGCTCAAGCGCTTCCGCGAGACGGTGGACGTGCTGACCATGAGCGCCACGCCCATCCCGCGGACGCTGCACATGTCCATGCTGGGCATCCGCGACATCAGCTCGCTGGCCACGCCGCCGCTGGACCGGCGCAGCATCGTGACCCGGGTGACGAACTGGGACGAGAAGCTGATCCGCGACGCCGTCGTGCGCGAGCTGAACCGCGACGGGCAGGTGTTCTTCGTGCACAACTTCGTGCACGACATCGAGAGCTTCGCCGACGGGCTGCGGCGGATCGTGCCCGAGGCCCGCGTGCTGGTCGGCCACGGGCAGATGCCCGAGCGGCAGCTCGAGGAGGTGATGATCCGCTTCATCCGCCACGAGGCCGACGTGCTGGTCTGCACCACCATCATCGAGTCCGGGCTGGACATCCCCAACTGCAACACCATCCTGATCGACCGGGCCGACCGGTTCGGCCTGTCGGAGCTGCATCAGCTCCGCGGGCGCGTGGGACGCTACAAGCACCGGGCCTACTGCTACCTGATGCTCACGCCGGGCCGGACGCTGACCGAGGCGGCCGGAAGGCGGCTCAAGGCCATCGAGGAATACTCCGAGCTGGGGGCCGGCTTCCGCATCGCCATGCGCGACCTGGAGATCCGCGGGGCCGGCAACATCCTGGGCCCCGAGCAGAGCGGGCACATCGCGGCCATCGGCTACGAGCTGTACTGCCAACTGCTCGACGAGGCCGTCCGGCGGCTCAGGAACGAGCCGCTCGATGAGTTCAAGCCCGTGCACCTGGAGCTGGACGTGCCCGCCCAGATTCCGCGAAGCTACATCGAATCCGACCGGCAGCGCATGGAGGTCTATCGCCGGCTGGTGCGCTGCCGTTCGCGGGCCGAGCTGGCGCAGCTCGAGAAGGACCTGCGCGACGCCTTCGGTGCCTATCCGCCGGTGGTCCAGACGCTGCTGGACCTGGCCGAGCTGCGCATCCTGTGCCAGCCGTTCAGGATCAGGGCCATCAACCAGCAGCAGCCCGACCTGATCTTCACGGCGGAGGACCTTCGACTGCTCGAGCCGGTCTTCGCCCAGTCTCCCGGCACGGCGCGCCTGGCCGACGCCCACACCGTGCACCTGCGGCTCGCCGACGCCTACTTCGAGCCGGCCACGCTGCTGGCCGTGCTGCGCAAGATGCTCCAACCTCCCCGGCCGGCGGGCGTGCGTTCGTGACGGGACGCGCCGCGGCCGCGAGGGAGTGATTTCGATGTTCCGCCGCTTCCCGACGGGCGCGGCTCGGGGGGGTCAGGCCTCGTCACCCGGTGGCGCCCGGCCGTTCAACCTGTCATCTGCAATCAGTTGGCGGGGCCGACCCGTATCGTGTCTTGACAAGCGGATGCGACCCACGGATTCTGTCCGCTATGTCGCCGAATCAACAACCCGTGGGGTGGCAGTTGCTGCTGGCATTGGCCTTGTCGGCGTCGGGCGGTTGCGACAAGCCCCAGCCGACCGCCCGGCAGCTTGCCTACCGGCAGGCCACCACGGCCCACTATCACCCCGACCTGGTGAACCGGCCGCCGGAGACGCAGCCGGCCGAGTCGAGGCCCGCCGACTTCCAGTTCGGGGCCCGCGGGGCCGGGTCGCCGGTCATGGTGGTCAACGGCGAGCCGGTCTCCGTGGCCGACGTGCTCGAACCCATGATCGAGGACCTGGCCGCCAAAGCCAAGGGGCTCAGCGAGGCCGCCTACCGCGACTACCTCACCCAGCGCATCATCGAACAGACCGGTCTCGAAATCAGCCGGGTGCTCATCTATCAGGAGGCCAGGAAAACCTTCCCGGACAAGGCCGGCGAGGTCTTCGCCAAGGAAGCCGACAAGTTCGTGCAGGAGGTGGTCAACGCCCGCTTCGGCGGGGTGTTCGCCCGCTATGAGGCCCATCTCAAGGCCCTGGACCTGACGCTGGCGGACGTCAAAGAGCGGGCCAAACGCCAGATGATGGTTTCGCAGTTCCTGCACGAGCGGTTCAAGCCCCTGGTTCAGAACCCCTCGCGGGCCGAGCTGCTCAAGTACTACCACGAGCACGAGGCCGACTTCACCACGCCCGAAAAGGCCGAGCTGTTTCTCATCGAGGTGCCCTTGAGCGTGGAGCTGAAGAAGCCCCTCGGCCAGGCCACCGACGCCGAGCGGGCCGCCGCCCGGGAGCGGGCCCTGGCCCAGGTCCGGCGGGCCCGCGAGGAGATCGAGAGCGGCGTGCCGTTTGCCGACGTGGCCCGACAGTACTCGAAAGGGCTCCAGGCCGCGCTGGGCGGCGCGGTCGGCGAGATCAGCCCGGGCTCGCTGACCCGCCACTGGGCCAAGGCCGCCGAAGTGCTCTTCACGCTCGAGGAGGGCGAACTCAGCGAACCGATCGACGCCGGCGAATCGATCTTCCTCGTCCGCTGCGGCAAGAAGACCCCGGCCCGCAGGGCCGGCTTCGAGCAATCCCAGGAGCAGATCATCCGCAGGCTCATGGATGACCAGTTCAGCGAGATGCAGCGCAAGTACCTGACGTCGCTGGAGGCCAAGGCCACCATCCAGCGCCGGCACGAGTTCATGGTGGCGGTTTTCGCGGCCGCCCCCCGCCCGGCGCGATTCGAGGCCAGGGGCAGGGATGAAGAACGCGGGACGCGGAACCCCTAGCGGGCGGGGAGGGCATCACCACCCCGGCGTGGCATCATGCAACGATCGAGAAGCGCCCGGCTTTCTCACCTCTCGCTTCCCGCCTGCCCGGCAACGCCGGGATG
>JABRVU010000342.1:0-8301 GCA_039961895.1 Phycisphaerae bacterium
CCACAGCGGGGCGACCAGTTGCGCGTTCCAGGCTTCCAGGGCCCGTTCCAGTTGCGCCACCTTGTCGGGCTCGGATTCGGCGAGGTTCTTCTCCTCTCCGATGTCCCGGGCCAGGTTATAGAGCTGCGTGGTCCCACCCAGGGCCTCGGCCCGGCGGGCGGCGGCCGGAGGCTGATTGGCCGCCGGCTTGAATCGGATCAGCTTCCAGTCTCCCATGCGCACGGCCATCTGCGGCCCGAACCGCCAGAACAGGGCCTCGTGCGGGGGCCCGGTCTCGCGCCCGGTCAGGTACGGCAGCAGGTTCACGCCGTCGATCGGGCGGTCCTTGGGCACTTCGCCGCCGGCCGCCGCCAGGGCCGTCGGGAAGACGTCCAGGGCGATGACCGGATGATCGAAGACCCGCCCCTCGGGCAGCTTGCCCTTCCACTGCACCAGGAACGGCACGCGAATGCCGCCCTCCAGCACCTGCCCCTTCACGCCGCGCAGCGGCAGGTTGCTGGAGGTGGTCTGGGCGGTCGGGCCGCCGTTGTCGGACAGGAAGAAGATCAGCGTTTTCTCCTCCAGTCCTTCCTTGCGGAGCTTGGCCAGGACCGCGCCGATCGCGTCGTCCATCGCCGAGAGCATGGCCGCGTGCGTCCGCCGCTTCTCGTCGGCGATATCGGGAAAACGCTTCAGATACTTGTCCGTCGCCTGCAACGGCGAATGCACGGCGTTGAACGACAGGTAAAGGAAGAAACGCTCTTTGGCGTGCCGGTCGATGAAGGCGACGGCCTCGCGGCCGAAGGCGTCGGTCAGGTATTCCTGCTCCGGGACGACCTCGAAACCGCGGAGGATGGTGCCGCCGTGCTGAAGGTAGGGATGCGCGCCGCCCAGGAAGCCGAAGAACTCCTCGAAGCCGCGGCGGGTCGGGTTGTGCTCTTCCTTGAAACCCAGGTGCCACTTGCCGACCATGCCGGTGACGTAGCCGGCGGCCTTGAGACGGTCGGCGAGGGTGATCTGATCGACCGGCAGACCGAAGTTGGGCGGCCCCTGCCCGCCGGGGTTGAACTCGTGGCCGAAGCGCTGCTGGTAGCGTCCGGTCATCAGGCCCGCCCGCGTCGGGCTGCACACCGGGCAGGAGACGTATCCGTTGCTGAAGCGCACGCCGCCCTTGGCCAGCGAGTCGATGTGGGGCGTGGGGATGTCCTTGCAGCCCTGGTAGCCCACGTCGGCGTAGCCGTTATCGTCGGAGAAGAGCAGGACGATGTTAGGCCGATCCGCCGTGGCAGGCTCGGCCGCACCGGCCGCCGAAGCCGACCACAAGGCGAACACAGCCAGACACGCACCGAGCCATCCGAATCCGCGGGTCGTATTCACGAGGTGCTCCTTTGTGATAAGGCCGGTGGACGTGATGCCGGCTAACCCTTCAAACGCCCCCGCCGCGGCATTATTGCCGGCTTCACCCTCGGCGTCGAGCCGCCGTGCTCCGGTCCGGGCCGTGCGGGGGCGGTTCGCGGCCTCTCAAAACGACGGCGACAGGTCGCCGCCGTGGGCGAACGTCGTCACCAGAACCCGCGGCTCGACGGCGCCGGCCTGCTCGCATTGGAATTCGACGCGGTTACGGCCCGGTTTCAGTTCCGGAGGCGGGCCATCGAGTTTGACCTCGGCCAACGGCTCGCCCTTGGGACCATAGAGCCGGCATGAGTCGGGAGCGGTCAGCTCCAGATACGAGCCCGTCTCCATCGTCACCGGGAAGCGGATGGTCCGTCCGTCGATGGTAATCCGCGGGTTGGACAGCTTCGCCGCCACCAGCGGGAGGGCCTTGACGGGTCCCACGTGACAGGTCAGATCGGCGCCGGCCTGCACCCCCCCGTACCAGAGACCCAGCGATGAGACCTGGTCGTAGTGCACGTTCTCACGATACAGGTCATAGGCCGCGTCGCTGTAAGGCCACCGCACCTGCGCGCAACGGTCGCCCTCGGCCTCGACCAGTTCCACGTAGCGCCAGCCGGTGAAGTCCAACGGCAGGTAATGATCGGCAAAGCCAGCCACCAGGTGATCCGGGCTGCGAAGCTGAAGGTTCAACAACCCGCCCTTGCCGTCGCCGCGGACCCACAGGCCCAGGCCCTTGCGGTCCTTGATGTCGAGCGGCGGTGAGAAAGTCCGGGTGACGCTCGCCCATCCGGCGGCGGGGCGATCGGCCGATGCGTTTCTGGCCGTGAATCGCCCGCAGCTCTGGCCGGCCGGCGTCCGCTCGGGCGACGGCGACAATGCGGCGCTGACCCCGGCCGAGGCCTCCGCCGGGCCGAACGCGCCGACCTGGCCGGGATCGGCGATGACCGGGTTCTCCGTCGCGTCATACGGCCCCACCGACCACAAGGCCTCGATCCGCAGCTTCACCGGCTGCCGGTCGAAGGGATTCTCCACCGTCCACACGTTCGCCACGCCGTCCATACGACCGACGGTGTGTTTGACCGTCCGCACCGGCCGGAACGCCCGGCCGCCCTCCGCCTCGCCGACCAGCGTGTACTCCCGACCCGGCTCGCGCAGCCGGGCCTTGATCGACTCGGGCACCGTCCGCGCGTGCCGAAGCTCCTCGTAGCGCCGCGTGATGTCGGCCAGCCGCGCGAACGCCGGCACGCTCTTGAGCGTCTCGGGCGAGACCCCGATCAGCGAAAAGCCCGTGTCGGTTCCCAGGCCCTTGCAGCACAGGTACTCGACGTCGTCGGCGAAAGTCGGACGCACCTGCGGGTCGCCCGTCCAGGTCAGCACCGCCCACCAGCCCAGGTGCCCGGGCAGGAACATCCGCCGCGATTCCTCGTTGGCCGCGCAATGCAGGTCGATGAACGGCTTGTGCCCGCGGTTGGGGTGGTCCCAGGCCACGTAGCGCGAGCGAACGTACCAGAGGTGGTGATGGAAGGTGCTCATCTCCATCAGCGCCGGCCGTTTCAGCCGCTTCCAGATCTCGAAGACGAACTTGGAGCCGTAATGCCAGCCCGCCTCCGGCCCGGCGACCACGCCTTCGCCGTCCAGGGCATCCAGGTACATCATGTCGAAGCCGCAGTCGTTGAAGGTCTCGGCCGTTTTCGCCGCCACTTCCTCGAAGAGCGTCGAGTCGCCGTCGGGCAGGAACAGCCCGAAGCATTCGCGCAGGTGATGCACGGCGGCGCCTTTCCGATGAGCGGCCGCCTGGGTGCCGTAAGCTCCGCGCTTGCACTGCGTGAACGCGAACGGGGCCCGTTTGTCGATGCCGGCATAGACGATCAGCTCGTCGTCGATCTGAAGCGTCACGCTGTTGGGCACGAAGAAGCCGGTGGTGGTGGACATCTTCTCGGTGGATTCATCGACCGGGACGGTGCCGGCCTCGGCCGAGAGATCCGCCGCCAGCGTGAACGTCGCGTCCTTGCCCAGCCGCCGGTCCGGCACCGGCGTCACGTAGGACGCGCCCTTGTCGATGAAGAAGGCGTAAGTGTGCAGGCCGGCCTTGATGCCCGCCGCGTGCAGTTTGTCGATGACCGCCTTCATGCTCTCCTTGCCGCGCGGATAGAGCTTGGGGTTGAACCGCAGGTCGCCGAAGCGGAAAGACCCCCCGCCGTGGAAGTCGATCTGGTTCATGCCGCAGGCTCTGGCCGTGCGGATCCACTCGTCAGCGGTCGCCTCGGTCAGGCCGGTGAAGTTGAACAGGTACGAGCCCTGGTTGATCTCGGCGTCCAGCGCCCAGGGCCCGCCCAGGGGCGAATGGGGCACGTCCGGGGCGGCGGTCACCGCTTCCTGCAACGCCTGCCGAAAGACCGGAGTCGGGGCGGCGACCAACGCCGCCCCGGCCCCGGTCAGCCCGAAGCGCGGATAGCACGTCGCCCGCAGCCGGCTGCGCGGGCCGGGCAGCTCCGGCACGTTGGTCTTGAGGTTCAGGGCCAGGGCACACGCGGCGAAGGACTCTTCGGGCGCGCCCTTCAGCGCGAGCGGCACGTCGATGAAGGTCAGCTCGTCGATCGCCCCGCCGGTCGCGTCGGCCACTTCGATGACCGCGTGGCGGCCGGCCGCCGTGCAACGCAGATCAGCCGTCACGCCGCTGTCGCCGAACCCGACGCGGATCATCTCGCCGCCGCCGGGGGCCTTGCCGACCCGTTCGACCTTCGTGGCGGCGTAATCCTTCCCGCCGACGCGGACGTGCGCGCAGGCGGCCGGCGGTGTTTGCCGAACGTGGTCCTGGCCGGTGGCCTTATCGACAAAGCCAAGAATCCGCCCGTCGGGGCCGACACGGTACCGGAACGATTCCGTCTCCAGCACCCAGGCCGCTTGCGACGCCGCCGGCTGCGCGGCCGGGGCGACCAGCATCGGACGGGAAACGGCGACCAGAAAAACGCCCGCGATTGCCTGGATACACGTCATGTCATGGCTCCTCGAGAAAGGATCGGACTCCGGTCTCCGTCGGAAGCTGGAGCGGAGCCGCCCGCCGGCGGATGCGCCGCTTATCGAATCACAGCGAGCGATCCGGCGGCGCTGCCCGCGAGCCGGCGAGCCCTCGTGATATGCATCCTACAACCCCGAAACCACACCGGCGAGTCGCCGATTCCGTCCGGAATGCCTGGGTGGAGCAACGGGGAAGGGGCCGCGTACGCCGCCCCATAAGAGGGGGGTCGAAAGGACCCATCTGAGCCGCGCCTGGCAGGAACCTGTTGCGCCGTGCGCGTCAGGAAGCGCGGGGAATGCCGGCACTGCTCCCTCGCGGTCGCGGCTCTGACGACCGGTGTTTCGCTCTCCTCTTTGCGGTTCGGTGCACGGGTGAGACAGTGTGAGAGGTAGCGGCTGGCCGTGGATGGCCAATGGCCTCCCACGGTTGGCATGGTGAGCCCAGGCGGGCGGCTGCTACAAAGCCGATACCGGCAAAGGAATCGACTGACGGGCTCGAGCTTCAGGAAGCGGGGCGGGCATCTCGTCGTGGGTCCTGCCGTCGAGCACGCGGCCGGCGAGGTCCTTGCGCGCGCCGCCCCACTGCTTGAAGAAGAACGGAATCCCGGCCGCACGGCACTGCCGGAGAATGGAATCCACCCAGGTCTTCATCATCGGCCTGGCCCGCGGGCCGGACTCGCCGCCCACGATGACCCAGTGGATACCTTCGAGTGGCAGATCGTCCAGCGGCCCGAGCAGGGGCTCGCAGGACAGGAACCGCACCGCGGCGGGGACGGCCGCCAGGTCGCCGATCCGGCCGAGCACGCGGGCGTCCTCGACGCTCACGCCCATCCAGACGTTGCCCGGCCAGGGCAGCCGGCCGGCCATCTCCCGCAGCCGCCGGCTCCGCTTGGTCAGGACCTGGAACGTGTGCCGCCGGCAGGCTGCCATCGTGGCGAAGACGCGGCGGATGAAATCCTCAGACACGCGCTCATGGAACAGGTCGCTCATGGAGTTCACGAAGATCATGCGCGGCTGCGTCCATCGTCGCGGCAGGTCGATCAGATCGTCGTGCAGGGTCACGTCGAAGCCGTTCGCGTAGCGCTCCTGGCCCATGGCCCGGAGGCGCAGGGCCATCCGCTCGGCGTAGCAGTGGCGGCAGCCCTCGCTGACCTTGGTGCAGCCCGTGACCGGGTTCCAGGTCATCTGCGTCCATTCGATGCTCGAATTCGTCGCCACGATCAGCCCCCTGCTACGGTTTCAGAATGTGCCGGGCGATTTTCACGGCGGTCCTTCCTCCTTTGGGGTTGGCCGAGGCAAAGCATAGCAGATAAATTGGCGTATTGGTCGAGTTCCGAAGCGGGAGCGGGTTCGGCGCCACCTCCCCAAAGATCGTCTTCAGCCGTTCCAGGAAGTAGCGGCCGATCGCATGGGGCGGGGCGTCCTTACGCTGCGTTTCCTCCGGTCCGAACAGTGTTTCCTCCCGTATTTTCGGATAGAACGCCTGTTCCCAGTCAGGTGTTCCGAAGATCCGGGTGAGAGTCTTGGCCCACCAAGCCGGAGGCGGGCTCTCCCTGGTCAACAGGCGGTTGACCGCCACGCCGAGCGGAAACAGTATCCACAGGTCGATCGCCTGTGTCCGTGCCAAAGCCTCTAGCGTCTGCCATTCGACCTGCATCCCATAGGGATCGAGAAACACAACAGCTCGGTGTTTCTTCCAGTTTGTTTTCCCGCACCACTCTTTGAGGAAGAAGTTGGCATCGCCCTGTTCAATCTGCACGTCCTTGCCGGGAAAATTCGCACGCAGGGTTTCCAGCTCGCTTACGCGAATCGAGTCGCGCTCAACAAATATATAGCGGTTGAATGACGGTACGACATCCAGAGCAATACGGGCGCTGCCCTTTCGGAACAAATCGGCTTCGGGGTCGGGGTCGGTGTCTCCATCCGGTACGGCGGCAGCTCCCTTTCGAGTGGCTGAGTTGACACGGTACCCGGTGCCGGCGAAGGCGTCAACGTAGATCGTTATGAAATACCGGGCCTTGAGATTCTTGGTGAAGATCGTCGTGTAGGCGCAGAGGTACTTCCGCAAGCGCTCCAACTTGTCGGTCGTCCAGTCACCGCCGAACGCATGTGTGGACATGGTTTGGAATTCTCAGGACATCGTTTTCATTACGCTGGCACGGCATTACCCTAACATAAAGCAAACTCTCCGGCCATGCAAGCCCACAGCCTTGGCAATGCCGAGGAAGGAGGATCACTCGAACATCTGCAACTGCCCGTGTTCGAGGGCGAACTTGCTGACCGGATGATCGACGGGCATGGGGTATCGGCCGGAGAAGCAGGCCGTGCAGTAGTGGGTGGGGGGGTGTCTGACGCAGGACAGCATCCCCTCCAACGAGAGGTAATGCAGCGAATCCACGCCCAGGTAGTCGCGGATCTGCTCGACGGTGCGGTGCGTGGCGATGAGGTCGTCGGGGTTGGGGAAGTCGATGCCGAAGTAGCAGCCGTGGCGGATCGGCGGGCTGGCCACGCGCAGGTGGATCTGCCGGGCCCCGGCCTGGCGCAGGGCCCCGATCTTGCCGCGGGTGGTCGTGCCGCGAACCACCGAATCCTCGACCACCACCAGACGTTTGCCGGCCACGTTCTCGCGGATGACGTTGAGTTTCACGCGGACGGCCAGGTCGCGCATGTTCTGTTCGGGCATGATGAAGGAGCGCCCGGCGTAGTGGCTGGTGGTGAAGGCCCGATCATAGGGGATGCCGCTGACCCGGGCGTAACCCAGGGCGGCATCCTGGGCGCAGTTGGGTATGGGAACGACGATGTCGGCGGCCACCGGGGCCTCGCGGGCCAGTTGCATGCCCATCTTCTTGCGCACCTGGTGGACCTCTTCGCCGAAGACCCGGCTGGAGGGGTCCGCGAAGTAAATCTGCTCGAAGATGCAGTGGGCGGGGGTGAACATGTCTTGGGGCACGATCCGCCCGCTGCGCAGCCCGGAGGGGCTGATGGTCACCACCTCGCCGGGTTCGACCTCGCGGAAGAACTCGGCCTCCACGCGGTCCAGGGCGCAGGTCTCGCTGGCCACCACGAACGCGCCGTTGTCCATCCGGCCCAGCACCAGCGGGCGCAGCCCGAACGGGTCGCGGGCCGCCACCATCCGGTCCGCGAACAGGAACAGCAGCGAGTAGGCCCCCTGCAAGTGGCTGAGCACGTGGGCGACGTGGTTCTCCTTGTCCAGGTGGCTGGGCTTGGCCATCAGGTGGACGATGACCTCGGTGTCGCTGGTGGTGTTGAAGATGGCCCCGTGCTGCTCGTATTCGCGGCGGAGCAGGCCGGCGTTGATGAGGTTGCCGTTGTGGGCGACGGCCATCTGGCCCTGGGCGTAATTCACCAGCAGCGGCTGGGCGTTGACCGAGCTGCACGAGCCGGTGGTCGAATAGCGCACGTGCCCGATGGCCACCGGGTTGCGCAGCTCCTCGAGGATGCGCGGGTGAAAGACCTCCTGCACCAGCCCCAGGGCGGCGTGGCGCTTCATGGGCCCGTGGTCGCGGGTGACCATGCCGGCCGACTCCTGCCCGCGATGCTGCTGGGCGTGCAGGCCCAGGTAGGTCAGGTTGACGGCGTCCCGATGGCCGTAGACGCCGAACAGCCCGCAGTGATGCCGCGGGCCCTCCGGGGGCCCAGGTCGCGCTGACTGCTGAAAGTCGCCGGGATGATGGGAGGATGCTGATTCCACGCCGTGACGGTCCTCGTCGAATGGTCTCGACGTTAAAAACATACCCTAGCGGCGCGGGCGGCCACAATCAAGCCGCCCGCCGCGCAGGGGGGTTCACCGGGTCCAGCAACGGATTATGGTGATCAGGCCGCCTTGGAACCCCAGAACGCGGCCCACAGGTCGCTATAGAGTAGGCAGCAGAGGCTTGCCAGCCGGTC